>NZ_JACAEU010000084.1:0-9288 GCF_013388695.1 Fischerella sp. | reverse complement strand
GGGGAGGGGGGAGAGGAGTGGGGGAGTGAAGGAGTGGGGGAGTGAGGGAGTGGGAGAGTGGGGGAGTGGGAAAGAGAGGGAGTAGAGGAGACTTTTGACTATTGACTATTGACTCTTGACTATTACCTAATTTCACCAGCACCATTTCACAAGTAGCTTGGCGAATAACGGTGTCTACTACGTCACCAAAAATACGACCAGGGGTGGAAGTGTTTCCCTTCCACCCCATCAAAATCAGATCGATGTGTCTTTCTTTGATTGTCTCTAAAACTGCATGGGCGATATCGTGGGCAACTCGTATCTGTGTATGTACTGGTATTTTCCATTTTTTACCTAAAACTTCGGCATTTCGCAGTAACCGCCGACTTTTGGCTGTCCTGACTGGTGTTTCGGCGGGGGAACTCTGGCGAGAAACAATTATCACTTGCAAACACTCGATTTCGTAGTGGCGATCGCGGGCAATTGCTGCTGCCATTTGTAGCAGTATTGCCGCTGTTTCGGGGTTTGCCACCGGTACTAACAATCTACCTCTGCCAGTGCTGGGCGATCGCGTTTGATAAACCACGTAGGAAGGTTCCGGTTGTGGCCCGTGTTCTCTATTTTCGCAGTTAAGACGGTCTGCTTCTGCCCGGATAATATCAGCACGGGTAATTATCCCTATTAATCTTCGCCCTTCTACCACTGGCAAGCGGCTGATTTGATGACGATTCAATAAATACAGCACGTTAGCCAAGTTGTGTCTGGGTGTAACCGTCACTGGCTGGGGTGTCATGATTTCTCGTAGGGGAGTATCTTTAGCTAAATTGCGATCGTGAATTTTTAGTAAATCACTTTGTGTCACAATTCCTATTAGTTTATTTTCTTCTACTACGGGAAAACCCCGATGGTGGGAGCGAGAGAAAGCCTGTACAACTTCTTCCACAGACATCTCTGCATCCAGTGTTTCTACCCGTCGCTGCATTACGTCTCTTGCGGTTAACTGTGTCAATACACCTTCGACAGAGGCTGGTTTTTCCTTGATATCAATGCCATTTAATTGTAAAAGCTTGGTATACAACGATCCTGGCATGAGCTTGTCGGCAACCAAGTAAGATGTCACAGAGCCAATCATTAAAGGTAACACCAGATTGAAATCTGTTGTCATCTCAAATACAATCACTATCGCTGTAATTGGCACTTTCGAGACGGCGCTAAAAAATGCTCCCATACCTGCTAAAGCGTAGGTAGTGGTCGAACCGAATCCAAACAATTGGACTTCGCACACACCCACGATGTATCCTAAGCAGGAACCTAAAATCAAACTGGGAGCAAATAAACCTCCTGGCGCTCCTGAACCAAATGCTACTAAGGTGAGAATAAACTGAGCTAAAAAAGCAAGTGCAGCCAAGGATGCATCCGCCCCTCCTGCGATTACAGATTCCCGTAACCCCGTATTATTCCGGAAATCATTAGGTAAAATTGCAACTACAACACCAGAGATAAATCCTGCCAAAGCTACCCGCAGCGGCAAGCTGATGTGTAAACGACGATATAACTTGATACTTTTAATCAATCCGCGATTAAATAATGCCGCCAGTAATCCTGCTAAAACGCCCAAAACTAGGAAAAAGGGAATTTCCGGAATGGAGAAACTGCTAGAGGAGTTGGTCAATTCCAAGTTAAGTAGCAAACTGCGACCACCCAACAAACGCGAGACGACTCCACCAATAAACGAGGCGATAATCGCGGTTCCTAATGTCAGTTCTGATAAATCTTGAAGTAACTCTTCGACAACAAACAATACACCAGCAATGGGGGCATTAAAAGCTGCTGCCAAACCAGCACCTGCACCGGCTGCGATCATCTGGCGGCGATGGTCTGGGGAGGTAGGAACCAAGCGACTCATCCCCCCTGCTAAAGCTGCGCCGACTTGGACGGTAGGGCCTTGTCTCCCTAAAGTTATTCCCGAACCCAACGCGATGATGGCACTGAATAACTTCACAACTGCCACTCGCCAGGACAGTTTCACTGGGACATTCGCCAGAGAGGCTTTAACTTGGGGGATACCACTACCAGCTGCTTCTGGTGCTAGCCTCTCCACCAATAACCCAGATAGAAAACCAAAGCACAAACCAACTGTTGGTAGGAATAGCCACGCTGGTAAAACGTGGGAACTATGAACTCGCCATGTCCCTAGCCATCCCGACCCAAATTTCAAGAATACAGCAGAGAAGGCAGCGACTAGACCGATGATACAAGCTTCTGCGATCGCTAAACCTCTTCTCGGCTGCCAGACTGTGCGAATCCACGGAGTCAGCAAAGCGGGAGACATAATTAAAGTCAAAAGTCAAAAGTCAAAATAATTGTCTGTTGGAAATTCTGCTTTTATGCAAGAATCTCCAATTTTTAATTAATTACAAATATCCAAGCTGCTATCGCTTGACCGTTACACTATCAACAAATCAAGCGCAGAATTTGATTGCTAAACTTTTGAAATTCCCAGGAAAATCTGACAATTTTGACCTCTTGCCACTCGGATAAGTCGAAATCGAAAATTTTAGCGTATTTTGAGATAATAAGTTCAAAAAATACTACTCTATCAAGTCCGACGCCATCCTGACTTTTACTCGCATCTTCCATATTTGGGAACAAATTTTGATTTTTTCTTTTTTAATTGTTTCTGCCAGTGGTAGATAATCCTTCCACAATTAGAGACGGAGTATAACATGAACCGTTCCAGTCAGCATCACTACCCAGTTTCACCAATTGTTTTAGCGCCGTATAAACATTACCTGCCACCATTGTATCCTTGACACGTCCGATGACTTGACCATTTTGGACACGGTAGCCTAGATCGACATTGATCGAAAAGTCACCAGAAATCCCACTTCCTCCGCCTAGCATTTGATCCACAATTAAGCCATCATCTAGTAGTTGAATTAACTCTTGTAGGGTTCCAGAACCAGGCTGGATGAGGAAATTAAATAAACCGGGGGTGGGGTAACTACCCAAACCGGGGCGAAAAGCATTACCAGTAGAAGGAGTACCGAGTTGACCTCCAGTAGTGCGATCGCAGTAAAAATTCTGCAACTCCCCGTTTTGAATAAACACCAAAGGCTGAGTAGGGGTTCCTTCATCATCAAAGGGACAGCTATAAGGCCCTGCTTGCGGGTCTTGGTAAAGAGTCAGGAAAGGGGAAACTACTCGTTTGCCAATGCGTTCCGCCCAAGGAGAAGCCCCTTCCAAAACGCGCTTGGCATTTAAAGCAGCTTGGACAGTACCCCACAGCATATCAGCCGCTTTCGAGGTAAACAAAACTGGGACGCGACGATTAGGTGGTGAAACGTTTTCTTTTGCCCAATTCAAACGTTGTAAAATTTGATCGGCAAGTTTCTCGGGCTGGAGATTGCCACGTTCGGTTTCACCATCGGAAACACTCAAAAAATCCTCTCCCCGCACCCATTCGGCGGAAATATAGCAACTGAGAGTAGTGTCAGTATAGTAGCAATCTAGACCTTTACTATTCACTAATCTAGTAGTTTCCACATCACATTCCCAGTCACCGTTGCAAAGAACTTCTGGGTAAGCATCACGGATGAGGGCAATGGTTTGTTTGCCCCATTCCACTAACTTTTCTACCGGCACTTCTTCGCCGATATCTGGGTAGGAAGGCTGACAGTTACTGCCTAATTCTACAGTTTCGGGTTGGCTTAACCGACTCAAAGCTAAAGCACGTTCTACCAATGCCTGGGGTTCCACCATTCCATAAGCTACTGCCAGTCCTGGACGTCCCTGACACCATAGTCGCAACGCCGTTCCTTCCGCTTGACTCGTTTCTAACTGCTTGAGACGGTTTGCCTCAAAAAAGACTGGTCGAGAAAGCGATCGCGACTGATACACCTCAGCAACTTCTGCACCTGATTTTAAGGCAAATTCCAGCAGCTGTTCTGCTAGTGTATCTTGTGGCAACTTTTTAGACACCATGATGTTTCCTGGCTGTGGCATGAGGATTAGCGAATAGGGAAAGGGAGGAGTGGGAGAGTGGGGGAAGAGGAGAGTGGGGAATAAGGAAATAACCACTAACTACTAACCACTAACTACTAACCACTATCCACTAACTACCAACCACCAACAGTTCCCCAATTCACTTTACGGCAGATCGATCTCACACAATAGCCAAAAACCAGCAAAAGATTCTGCTTGGGGGTCGGACTGCACCCCCATGAAATGCACTCCGTTAGCTTTTTGCTTAGCTTCTTCAAAGCCTTTAGCTTCTGCCAGCATTTGCGGATTTCTAAGATTTGCTAGCACCCAGCTTTCTGTCGCACCTGTTTCTAAAAGCAATCTTGCCCCTTGCGGACTGCTGTTAAATTTCAACCAAGCTAAATCTAAACCAGACATCCAGCCAGCCAGGGGCAAGGCTCTGGGTGAGAAAATTAAAATGCCAGGAATTTGAATTTCTAGGGATACTTGTGCCAACTCCAAGGGAAACCCTTCACCAAAGTCAATTTCCCACTCTGGCATATCCATAAATTCTGAAGCTGGTAAAGTTACAAATCCCCATTGCTGCCCTTCTAAAGCATCAGGTAAGCGTTGGGGTAAAGGCGCTTCCAAACGTACCGAGGGATTAGTTCCCCCTTGATAACCTGGTTCATTTGGATACACTTGTTCCATCCGCTGTTGCAACCATTGGTTCAGTACCAAAGTTCGACGACTTGGCTGTGCTGGAATTCCCAAGTCATTGCAGGCTTTGGTAATCATATTGTTCATTTGGCGGCGGAAAAAGCGAATTTTAATTGGTGCTTCACCTGCTTTGTCAATTGCCTCCTGCAACGCCGTCCGTAACCATACGGAATTTACCTCAGTACTGGGGCAATACTCAGCATAGCGAAACAAAGAATCAACATTTGCGCGAGTATCCAAAGGACTCTCGCAAACCAGGACTTCCCAAACTTTTTTCTGATTTTCGTCCAGAATCGGACGGGAGTAAAAATCGAGTTCCCAAATACTGCCCATGTGATGCCGTTATGATTTGGCTACTTTTTTATATTCACTCTACCAAGTTAAGCTAACCTCATTTAAATAGTTCGTAGAAAATAGCGTCTATTTTTCTAACTTAAGTCTGTACAACAAATTCTTCTGGTGCAACTCCCCAATTTACCCAAGTGATGGCTTCTTGCGCTGATTTTAGATCAGATGGTACACGCAACACATGAATAAATCCCGTGCTGGGGCAAGTCATCTTTAACAAATAAATTGGTTCTACATCGATTTCATTCTCAATTTTTAATAATGTGTATTCTCGATAAGAATTTAATTCATTCGCTTGCAATTCTTCGAGCATACGCGTATAGCCAATACCCTGAATTAAGACTCGCCGTAGTTCGGCATTTTTTTCTTCTAACAACCATGAAGTTTGCCACTGATGGGGGTGGAGTTTACCGTATTTTTCCGGTAAGATGACACCACTATTGGCGTAGAGATTGTAACCATCAGTAAATTGGATGGCGGGTTCGCCTTCAGCGTGGAGGCGATTTTGGTCGTCTAAGGAAAGTTTGCTTGGACGATCGCACACTACTGCTACCCTTTGATATGGAAAAATACACCCACTAGATTCTGCCAATAAATGAAGAACTTGCAATAGCTTTTGTTCGCCTGTGTAATTGAATACAGATTTCCAAAAATCCAACCAACTGCAATAACTGCAAAAGATAAAACTAGGTATGAAGTTACTATCATACTGTTTTTCTAATTGAAATTGTAGTTGGTGGTATAGTTCTGGGAGATTAGCGTCAATGTCTAACTCTAGAACATCCGCCATATCAATTTTTAATGTTTGTTCTAGAGTTTTCATATATGATATAAATCTATAATATAATGTGGTGTTAATGTGGATATTTACATCACTGGGTCTTTGAATTTCCACATTCTTGGATTCACGTTTTGTTAAATTTGGAAATAACTTTAATATACCTAAGCCCAATTGTAAAAATTTCAAAGGTGTGGTTTGAATAATTCGAGCCTCTAACTGGGGTAAAGCCTTACTCATAGCCTGATAAGGGCTTTCACAAAAGATAATTTCAGGCTGTTCTATATGGCACAAACTATAAAGTTCTTTAACTCCTTCAATAGCCTTTTGTCTGTCGATTCGCTCAGTTGAAAGTGCTATATTTCTCCATTTCTCTCGGTAAAATTTAATCAAAGCTTCTTGTTCTGGAGTTAGCTTTGCAATTTTGTGTGACATACTAGGACAGGGTTACTGAATGAATATCTTCCCAAAATAACTCCAGCTATCAGAATGCGCCAGAGCATATATTACCGTCTCATTCTGTACTGGTTTCACTCACACCCTCAAAAATAAAGAATTTTTTTAGCAAGCAGATCGAGGGTTTGACCAGAATGGCCACCCTGATATTGTTTAAGTATAGTTCTTAAGGATAATCTGTATAAACAAAAAATAAAAAACTGCTATTAAGCAGTTAAAGTAAGGTCGTAACCAAATCCCTTGAGGTTAGTAAACCACATAGCGTTGGCGATCGCCTAATTTCCTGAAATTACCGCAACTTATATATATTCTCTTCCCAATTGGTTCCATCGAAAGGCACAATTTCAAAGTTCGACACCACATCACCATCTAGACAACGAATATTAACATCAATGCTGTCGGGATGACTGCGAGGAATATAAAAAGAATGTATTCCACAAACGCTGCAAAATTTATGCTGGGCAACTCCTGTGTTAAATCTGTAGGTTGTTAACAGATCTTCGCCTTGTAGCAAAGTAAATTTATCTCGCGGCACAATTAAATGCAAAAAACCCTTTTTTCTACAGATTGAACAATTACAATCATCGGCTTTGTGTGTGTCAACTACTACCCGAAAGCGCACTGCGCCACAATGACACCCACCTTCGTAAGTAACGGGTTCTTTGATATTAGCTGTCATGTTAAGTTCTCTGAAAAATAACCCTCTATCATTTTTGTAAATTTGCTTGTTCTTGCAACCAAGGGTCTACTGGTTGTCCGTCTTTACGCCGCAATTCAATTTCCACTACCATTACTTGTTTGGAACCGGGAGGAGCGGGTTTTTGATTGAAAATAATCTCATAATCTGTAGGATTGTGACCGCGTTCTTTCAACCATTCTTGCACTTTGGTTGTGGCAAAAAAACCTTGCCCTTGTTCAAACATGCGAGTAATCTGCATTTGTAGTGAGTAAGGATTTAATCTACCCATTTTTTTGCTGTCTTCGTTAAGTAATATAAAGTAAGGCAATACCTAATTTTATGTTATCTCTGCTGTTAGCTTAATATCACTAAAAGCTGCCTGTCTCCTTTTTCTTTTAAAAAAACCCAAAATTATATATTTTTTCCGACTTTAGATAGATTGACTGTATTTTGAGCCACGGATACTCTAATATTGTGCCCTTCTATCCTTTTGCTGTTCAAACTGTTCAATACATTTTGTGTATAAAATTTAATTACAGAGTAGTCTTCTTTTGAATCTCAAATAGTGTTTCCTCGAGGCTGGAGCTTAAGTCTAGACTTTGTTCATTGTTTTCCAATGACGCAAACCCAAGATTTACAAGTGTGGTGTGATTGATGAACTCTAAGCGTTTTCTGGTGTCTGCGCTGACACTTTTCACCTTATTAGGGACAGTGCTAGCTGTAGAAGCACAGCAGATTAATCCCCGTCAACTGCTGCTGGCTCAAAGTGATGATGAGTTGAGCGAATACTATAACAGGGGTTATGAGGCTGGTTTATCAGATGCCTTGGCTGGAAAGACTTACAATCCCTTTGCGGGAAGCCGTAAATTATCTGTTACTTACTCCCGCGAGTACACGCGGGGTTACGCTGAGGGATACAAGGCAGGCGATCCTAATTTTGGTTCTAATTCTAGTTCTGATTCTGGTTCTGATTCCGGTGAACCTATTCAAGGACTTTGGTAAAAATCCGGTTTGATTTGAAGAATCAGTTACAGCAGATTTCAATTGAATTGACCACACTCGAACCTCACTCCCATCCCCTCTCCTTAGCAAGGAGAGGGGTGCGGTCGGCGGGGAGAGGTTGTGTTCTATTTAAATGAAAATAGCTGTAAGGCACAAGGATATCCGGGGGCTAAGAGTTTAGGATATCCTTGATAATACTCTTGAGGTTTTCTACTGTAGAGGTTCGGTAAACCTCATAACTTATAGTTGATGAGTAACAATCAAAGTTAATCTATTTCAGCGAAAAGCCTGAAAACTTTTTAAGTACGGGAACCTGCAATATTAAATCTATTCAGTGAGCTTTAAAATCGAAGCTAAAAGGCAAATTGAGGAGCCACCAGGATGCAAGTTACATACAATTCTGATAAGCGCAAATTGTTATCATCTCTGTGTCATGGGGCGATTTTCTTCAGTACAGCATTGTTTTCGATTGGGGTTCCAATTGCAATTTACTTAATTTCCGATGACCCAGTTGTTAAAAGCAACGCCAAAGAATCAATTAATTTTCACTTCAATGTTTGGTTCTGGGGAACCGTAATTGGAGTCCCAATTGCGATTCTATCTTGGCTTACCTTTGGTATTGGCGGAATTTTGTTTTTCCCCGTTGTTGCTTTTGGCTTTTTACTGCATTGGGGATTGACAATTTGGGCATTGTTGCAATGTTTCAGCAAACCAGATGAACCTGTCCGTTATCCGTTTATTTTTCGACTGTTCTAATCGTTCCGACTCAAGATAAAGTTTATTTTTGAAAAAGGGAGTGAGATAAACATCCCTTTTTTATTTGATTGTGCGATCGCTCTTTGCGATTGATTAAAATTCAAGGATTTCCTTTTCAGAGTACCCAACCCTTAACAAGTAGATTGATTAGAATTAAAAAGCAAAATCAAAAAGGTTTCTCGACACAAGTGTTTGTTGTTCAAGAATATTAAAGTGCGATCGCCTTTACTATGGCTTCTCAAAAATTAGTGCGATCGCACTTCGTCCGAGGTTGAGTTAAGCAATAGCATCAGCCAACAATTTATGAGTTAATATTGAGTTTCACTTCGTCCCACCCAATCTACGAGCTAACTATTTTTGTCTATATTTGCTTGACTTTATAAAACAATCGCTACAAACTATTTTAAAATTCTACATATTTCTCCAAGTAGTACATCTTTGCTTTATATCAAGTCACAAAGTGCCAAATCTAGAAATATATTATATTGCAATACGGTTCAGATAATACCAATTTGAAAAAAGAATGCAACACATAGATAAGACCCCTCCCCAACCCTAAGCGAACTCGCGGGGAGGGGGCCGTCACCACGGGTGGGGTTATCTGCCC
>NZ_JACAEU010000083.1:0-37160 GCF_013388695.1 Fischerella sp. | reverse complement strand
TTAGAGCAAGTTCTATTTCAACGTTGCCAAGTTCTTCTCAAACAGCCATCTTTGATTAAAGCGATCGCATGTTTCCACTGGTGGCCAAAAACAAAACCTTTATCATTCTGACGCAACCGAAATTGATATCACGTTATTTTACGAGCCATTATTATTCTTAGTATAGAAGAACAGCATGGTTCATAGTAAGTACTTAAGTACTTACTACAAGCCAAGAAAATTTGTAGTCATTAGCTTATCCGCCGTAAGCCCCACGCCATACCCGAAGGGTTGGCGCTGGGATATAAGGCGGGGCGACGACGAAAGCACCCCCGACCATAAAAACACGTAGTGTTTTGAGGGAGTGGGGTGGTTGAGGAGTCGCCAACTAACCGTGTGGCGCATCTTGAGATTGAACATATTCTTTTAACCTTTCAACAGTCACGCCACCACACGAAGCAATAAAGTAAGAATTGTTCCACAAGACAGATTTATCGCCATAGACAACGAGCTTATTGTTGACGAATGGGTTGACCACTTTGGTACTTTCTTTCTTTGTGATTACCAAAATAGTTTGGAGAGGTTAATCCTCAAGAGCTAGATTTCATTCAAGTAGAAAAGCTGGAACACCTACGCCAACTAGTAGAATTAAACCCTGAACTCTTGCAAACATGAAGACGACCTATCAGTACCGCCTCCGACCTAATAAAAGACAGGCTCAAATATTTGAGTCCTGGCTAGAGTTGTGTAGGAAACAGTACAATTTTCGTCTTGATGAAAGACTGAGTTGGTGGTCAGAAAATCGCTGTCCTGTTAATAGCTGTTCTCTGGTTTCATGCAGCATTGCACCTCCAAGAGAACAGCCTAATTATTACGAACAAAAAAAGGACTTAAAAACATCTAAGCAACTATTTCCTGAGTATGGCGATGTTCACTCTCAGGTATTGCAAAACGTAGTAGAGCGAGTTAAAAAAGTCTATGAGCGATATACCGTTCCTGATAAGAATGGCAAGCGTTCAGGTAAGCCTCGCTACAAGAAAGTGGGAAGATATAGGTCATTCACTTTCCCACAAATGAAGGTTGATAGTATCCAAGGCAATCGCATTAATTTACCCAAGATTGGTTTGGTTAAAATGATTGTGCATCGACCAATACCCGTTGGGTTCCAATTGAAAACCACAACCATCGTTAAAAAAGCAGAACATTGGTATATCAGCTTGGTGTTGGAAGATGTTTCGATTCCTGAATTCATTCCTGATATCATACCTACAGCAGAAAATACTGTTGGGATTGATGTTGGGGTTAATTCGTTTTTGGTAACAAGCGACAATGAAGTTATAAAAAATCCCAGATGGTATCGCAAGTCAGAAAAACGTTTGGCACTGTTACAACAAAACTTAAGCAAGACAAAGCGTGGTAGTCGTCGCCGTCGTCATCTTGGTAAAAAACTATCCAAGACACATAATAAAATTGCCAACCAACGCAGGGATTTTCACCATAAAACAGCCAAGCTTCTTGTGGACAATCATGAAGTAATTGCTCATGAAGACTTGGCTGTTAAAAACATGAGCAAACGAGTTGCTCCAAAAATTGATGATGAGGGAAAATATCTTCCTAACAATCAATCTCAAAAGTCCGGACTTAATAAGTCAATTATAGATTGTGGATGGAGTCAGTTTTTGTCAATTCTCACCGTCAAAGCCGCGAAAGCTGGACGGTTATGTGTGGCAGTAAACCCATCCGGTACTTCTCAAAAATGTTCAAATTGTAATCAAGATGTACCCAAAAAATTAAAAGACAGATGGCATTCTTGTCCTCATTGTGGCGCATCTCTTGATAGAGATTTGAACGCAGCGTTAAACGTAAAGCAAAAACTGATTCAACGACGGTCGGTGGGGCGTCACGACCGAAATGCTCAAGCAGTCTTAAACTCTTGAGAAGCCCGCGCTGTCCGCTTGCGGCAGCGCCGGGAGATGTCACTAGTCATTATTGGATAATCAAAGGCTGAGTTGCCAAGTCATCCAAGCCAACCGCTGCTAACAAATCTGTCCACTCTGTCTCAAGAGTGCGATTTTGCGGATTTTTCTGCCGCATTTCTGCCAGTGTGGTTAGCGCATCGTACCAAAAAGCATTGTTGGCATAAATAGCAACTTGCTGTAGGGGCTGCGCTGTTTGTAACTGCTTAGCTACACTCTGGTTGAGGTCTTTTCGCAAAATGACTCCTTCAACATAAATGGGGGCTGATTGCTTTTGGGGATCGCAGTAGACGTTGAAGAACCAGCGATAGCGTTTGCCCACTTGTAGTGGTGGAACACTCTGTGGGATAGGAACACCGATCACACCTGCTTTTTCTGGTAGAGCGATCGCCGTATTGTAGACCGGATCTTTTGACTCATCATCCAGCAATACAAACTCAACCGGATAGCCAGCGCTCTTGGTATAGGGTAGATAAAACCATAACTTCGGGCGTTCTTCAGTTGTCAATCCCCAGACATTTGTTACCGAGGCTGGTTGCTCAGTTAAGGGTACTAGGGCAGTTAAAGGAGGTTTAACATCCGGACAGCTACCTCGTCTCGCTCCACCAAAGCGGCGACCTCCAGGAGCAGGGCCTGGCGGTACTTCAGGCAAATCAACACGAATGGGTTCCTTAGTTGATGGTTGAGTTGAAGTTACTTGTGAAGTTTTAGTAGGGGTTGATACAGAAGACTGTGCCGCAACCAAAGTGAAAGTAGCAAGTAAGCTAGTGCTACTGAGGGCAATTGCCAAAACCAGTTTAATTGGCCGTAAATTGATATTCATAAGCCATCCCTAATATCATTTGTAATTTCAATATTTTTTATTTCTCATATCAATCTAGTAATTGTACTTATTGACTATTAATAATTAACAATTGACTTATTTTGTAAACGCGGAGCAGTTTTCCGCAAGGTGTTTTGAATTGATGTAATGGCAACTGTTCCCACTAAGGTCAAAGCTGATGGTATGAACGGTACCCAATACCCTTGGATAAATAGACCTAAGCAGAAAATGTAAAGAATTCCTGAGCAAACAACGATAAAGATTGCTAAGCGTGTAGATGGGTATTGTATTCGCCAAACTAGCAATCCTCCTGCTAATGACCAAACCCCAATCCACATCACCTCTGCTAACGGCCGCCATGTCCGCAATAGTGGACGTTCATCAAGGACGGCACTGAGAATCTGACTGACCATATGGGCTTGTAACAAGACTCCCGGCATTTGGTTGTCTAACTTACCACTGTATGGTGTAGCCCAATAGTCTGGAAAATCACCTTTAGCGGCAACACCAATTAAAACAATTCTATTTTTGATGGCGTTGGGGTTCACCTGGGCAGACAAAAGTTGCGTCAGCGTTACTTGTTCGGCTACTCGCTTTGCAGAACGGTAGTTTAGCAAAATTTGACCGCCGTTGGCATCGATGTTTTGATAGCCACCAGTTCGCGACTGCAAACGAGTGAAAATCCTACGACCCAGCTGTAAATCTCCCTTGGGAGTAAACTTTGGTTTCACTCCTTCAGCCTCCAAATAGCGAAATGCCAATTGCAAGCTGAGAGCATAGTCAGTTGGACAGGGTGATGTTGCCTCTTGATTCATAAACAGCAGATGCCGACGCACTACCCCGTCCGGATCGTGGATGAAGTCACTGAAACCCAAGCGGGATTTCGGTATTTCCGGTGGTGGTTCAATACCAGTGGTATTGGCTGCTGCATCGCTACCTTTACAAACACCGACTAAGTTTGGTGTTTGTTTAAGACGATTGATTAAATCTGGAGATTCCGCAGGAAAATCACGGTAGATATCCAAGCTGATCGCTCGAGGTTGGTACTGCTGAAGTTTCTCTAGGATTCGCCCAAGAGACTGATCGGACAGAGATGTTCCCTTCAGTGATTCGCCTTTGCGGCGTTGGGCTGCAATGTCGGCATCGTTAATTGTTACCAGTAGCAGGCGTGGATCGGGGTCTTCACTGATGAGGACGGAGCGCGATCGCATCATCCAATCAAAAGCTTGTAACTCCAAATCTTGCAGCACTCCCAAAATTCTCAACCCACTGATTGTTGCGGTAATTGCTACACTATAAAATAATATCTGTGTAAATCTGCGTAGATGAGAAGCAGCAGAAATCTGTTGGACTGTTTTTTTTGGGGCAACCCTGCCTGTAATCCCTTCCCAAGTGGGGGGTAATTGTGCAAGATTTTGACAAATTACAGGTAGCCAAGTTGCACAGGGGAACCTATCCTCTAGTCCTTGTAAGTGTTCCCTTGCTTCTCGCACTGCCAGGTAAAAAGGCTCACCACCAGCAAATCCTTCTAGAAAATACTTTAAAAACTCCTGTGCTACCAAGTCCGGGACTGGTTCGCGCATGACAATCATTTGGGGAATATGTAGATCGGCTAATTGTTCTGCTATTCCTAATCCATCACAGGAGTTAAAAATTGCTAGCTGCAAGCCCCGTTCAACGGCTTTTTTTAAGGCGTATTTTAATTCCTCAATCGTGAGGCTATCGGTTTTATTAAGGTAAATTCTGCCAATGCCATTGTTTCCCTGACTGGAACTGTGCCCGGCAAAAAAAAGAATATCCCAGTTTTTTCGCCACAGGTAGTCATTCAATTCCTGACGTTGTGGTTCTACTAAAAAACTAACATCAGCTACAGGTAAGGTCTCTAGTAAAGCTTTGTCTGCTTGAGTATCGATTCCCTGACTATTGCCGATGATGGCTAAAATATTTACTTTATTATTGTGTGTTTTCTTGGTAGCGATGCGCTCGTATCTCGGAGGTGCTAGGGCAATTTCTGCCTTGGGGTAGCGTTCCAGCACGTCCCAAAGATGCCAGGGCAGACGCTGTAATTCTCGATTTTCTGTTTGTAATATGACTCGGATATTGTCTGTGGGCAATAATCTTTCTAGCCATTTCTCCCGGACAGGACGAAATGCGGTTGCAAGTAGCCAGGTGTTGAGATGCGATCGCAAAACATGAGCAGTTTTGTCACACTCTTGGGCAAACGACACATTCGTTACCTGCACTTCATCAGCAGACAAACGATAAAAGTTACCCAACTTTAGATAACTCGACTGCCATTCTTTATACTTTTGTAATAATTCCGCCGCTGGAGGTAATCTACCTGCAATTTCCGATGAAGGTAGTTGACCTTCTTCACCTATTTGCAGCGTGACAGCAAACCCTCGCTCAAAGCTACCGTCTGCAAATTTCAGAACCACTAACTTACCCATAATTAAAACAGATGGGGGGGATAGGGAGTAGTCAATTAAAAATTTTTAATTTTACATTTTTAATTTTTAATTCCCCAAAGGGGAGATAGGGGGACACTAATAATAATTTTCGACTATTGGCCATTGACTATTGACTCTTGACTAAATTACGAAATTTTCCGTTACACAGGCATCATTCAGTGCTACCTTAACGCTAAACTGCTCCCCAGGTTCTCCTCTAAACTGTAACTGAATGTAATTGTCTGCATTTCTGGCTTGGGCTTCTAAAAATTCTGCTCCTGAGCGATCGATAACTATGAGTTTTACTCCTGGTGTCAGGTAATTTTGACTATTAGCTGGGTGCAATTGTACGTGAATGCTCGTTTGTTGGTTAGCTTGAGGGCTGATTTCCACAATTAAAACGACGAGTTGATTGGCAATCTTGATTCCTAAGTCAATCAATTTTCCTCGTCTCACGGTTAGTTCTTGCTGGTTATTGGTATTTTCTTCAATCAAATTGCTACTTCTAAAGGCAAAAGCTGGGGCAAGTTCTGGCTGATTCCACAGCGATTCTAGGGTTTGCCAGCCAGCCTCGAAGATACCTGCAAACCACTGGCTCAAATTTACTAATTCAGGAGCTGGTGAAGCGATCGCGGTTGGTGCTAAATGTTCAATTAATGCTTCTAGAGGTTGCAGTTGACTTAAAGGCAGTTCTTCATTTACAACGCTGCGAACAAACCCCAACAGCTTTGCTTCTTGCAGCGATTCATCTACTTGCACAACTACATAACCTATTCGTTCTTCCCAGGTTTCTGGAGGAACATAACAAATTTCTCGATCCAGACTTGCAGGACGGCACTCCAAACGCCCAATTCCTGGTAACTCCAAATCGGCGACATCAGCACACAGACGTACAACCGGATTCCAACTGTCACCAGTTCTCAAATCGGTGGCAATATCCATCATTTGCAGGTAGTCATTTACTACCAACACACAAAGCGTATTTAAGCGGACTTGTTCGGCACGTTCAGGAGTAGGCTGCTGATTGGCAAACTGCTGGGCAGTTCTGCGGGCTGCTTGGGTAATGGGCAATGTTAAAGAATACTCGTCTAAGTTCAGTGTCTTGCGTGACATGGATCATTCCCCAATGATGAATGCTGCTATATACTTATCGTTTGCCATAACAACAATTACGCAAAAAATTGTTCTTTGTTGGTGGTTGGTTGTTGGTTGGAACAAACACCAAACAACCAACAACTAACAACAAATTAGAGCCAATTTCCAATTAGTACATAAGCAGACCAAAAACTGGGTGCGTTGTAGTTGGGATGCTTCAGCAATTGTAATTGAGCGCGGCGGAGAGCTTCCGCTTTGGTGATGCTGACGTCTTTTAATTCTCGATAAAAAGCACCGATAAACTGGGCTGTGGATTCATCATCAATTTGCCATAGAGAAGCCACGGTACTGCGTGCACCCGCACGTACGGCTGTTCCAGCTAAACCCAGGGCTGCACGTTTGTCTCCTGCTGCTGTTTGACAGGCACTCAATACTAATAGTTGCACTGCTTCCGGTCTGGTTTCATCCCGACCGCGCAGGATATTGTCGAATTCCGTGACGTTAATTGGTCCATCGGCAGCTAAGATAAAAGTTTGATCGGCGCTAGAACTAAACTGACCGTGGGTTGCTAAATGCACCACGTTGAAGGCAGCAGCATTCACTTGATTTTCTAGTGCTTTACTTGTGAATTGCTGATTCAAGAGATTGGTTGTTGGTATTCCAGTTTCGGCGATTAGTTCGATTTCAGTTTTAATCGCCGGCAAAGGTGGAAAGTTGGAATACTGCGGTGGTGGCTCAGTTAATCCAGCGGTTAAAGCGTTGAGTTGCTGTCGCTGTAGCGGTTTAGGGTCGAGGAGTTGCAGACCGACACTCAGGGCAATTGCATATTTTTCAATTAAGAATTGCTTGCCGTCGTAGAGGGAGGACATTGGTACATTACGCAGTACTCCATCCAGAACAAATACCAGGGTGTTTACCCCACTGGCTGACAATTGCGACTCTATCGGTTTAACCAGCCAGTTGTAAACTTGTTGTGACTGTGTCCTTGTAGCTTTGATCGCCGCAGGGTTGACAAGATTTTGACGCAATGCAACGACTGCTTTTTCTACTTCTGCTTGGGAAATCTGGGTGCGATAGTGCCGTAGTGGTTGTTTGGGAATTTTAACAATTAGTTGCAGTTCATTGGGAAGAACGATCGGGTATAAGATGGCAGCGGTAGGATTTTCTTTGTCTACGACTTGGTCTAGCAGCACTCGCTGACCTTGCAAACAAGCTTCTCGGAAGAAGTTATCTAATTCTGCTATTTTTAGTGCTTCAATCCGCTGACGAGCTTTTTCTAGAGTTTTTTCGTCTGGTTGTTTTTGTGTCAGCAGTAATTCGACTGACTGCCGATAAACTGGTTCGACGCTGTCACGAAAGTTGAATCGCACATCTTGATTGACTGCTACTAGATCGCTGCGAAGAGATTCGAGAGTTTGCACAGCTGTATCGTATGCTGCGATCGCTCCTTGTAAGTCTCCTTTTACTTTCAGCAATCTTCCTAATTGCCATTGCCACCGATAAGCAATATCTGGTGCATTACTACTCTGTGCTAATAGTAACGCCTGTTGAGTGAGGTTTTGTGCTTCTGACCATTGTCCAGTTTGCTCGTATAAGCTGCCCAAACTTCCCAAGGCATAAGCTTCTGCTCGTTTGTCACCCAAATTACGGGCTTGTTGCACGGCGGTAGCGAGGATCTGGGCAGGCGTGGGAGTGGGGGAAGAAATTTCTCTATTGCCAATTCCCGATTCCCGATTCCCGATTCCCAATTCCCCATTTCCTAATTTGACGAGACTCTCTACAAAGTTAATCCGCGCATAGATACTGGCACGACTAGGGGGAAGTTGGTCGAGTTGAGATTGAATTTCTGGTAGTAAAGTTTTTACATCTGCTGATTTTTGTTCCTCAATTAGCAAGCTAAGGAGATTGACTTGTGCTTGCACTTTCAAAAGAGGTGAGGGAGATGCTTTGACTGTTTGTTGATAAAAATCGATCGCTTGTTGTGTTTCCTGCTGGGCGCGGGCATTGTTACCTAAACTGAAAAGACTGCCAGCAAGGTTAGCAGGCGATCGCAGGCGCTTTGCTACTGCCAAACTTTCTTGGAGAACAGTGTGAGATGTTGGCAAGTTGCCCACCAATTGCAAAACATCACCAAGCGATCGCAATGTAATTGCTTTTTCTGGTGAGTCGCTTTGCGATCGCAATTTCTGGTTGATCTGCAAAAGTGTCGCTTCTGCACGACGGTAAAATCCGCTTGAAATTAGGGCTTGTGCTTGATTGATCTGCGATCGCACTACGCCGTTTTGGTCATTGGCTTTGGTGTAAATATCCATCACCTGCTGCCAAGTTTGTAATGCTTGTTCTGCCTGTCCTGTTAACAGTTGCAGACGACCCCGAATATCTAGCGTTTGAGCTAAAATCTTATAATTTTGGATTGTTTTTGCTTGGGGAGTTTGTTGTTTAAATCCTTGTAAATTCAAGCTTTGGCTAATTGCTTCTTGAGCTTGTTTCCATTCACCAAGTTGTTGATAAGCTAGTGAGAGATTACTCAAAGCTACAACTTGTTTCAGTGTATCTCCCTGCTTTTGATACTCTTGCACTGCTTGCTTTAACACCTGCACAGCTTCAGCAAACCGCCCGGCGTCATATAGCAGTTTTCCTTGTTGTAAGGAAGAGGTAGGGGAAGAGGAGCCAGTGCGTTGCGGGTGTACCAAGCGTTGTAGCACCTGGCGTGGGGAGAGTGGGAGATAGGGAGAGGGGGAGAGAGTGAGGGGAGGAAGTTTTGCTAAAGCTGGTGAAATACTAGTGCATAGTAAAGTAGTCACTAGTGCTAGTGCTAAAAAACGATATATCTTATCTTTTACTTTCATTTGCTTGAAAATTTTCAGAATGGCAAATTTATAACCAGACTATTTAAGATGACTTTCTCCCCATCACCCCATCACCCCTTCGGGGAATTAAAAATTAAAAATGTAAAATTCAAAATTTTTAATTTTTAATTTTTAATTTTTAATTGACTACTCCCTCAGAAGGGATTGGCAATAATGGAAAAGTACAAACCGTTTTCCTGCCATGAGTCTTTATCCCCAGAAGAAATTGAAACTAAAGGAATACCCCAGTCCAAGCGAGCAGTGAGACGATCTTCGAGTTGGAAACGCAACCCTAATCCTACAGATACCAAAGAATTGGTATCTAGTTCTGCTTCCGAAGCGGATCTGCCGGAACGGTTCCAACCGTTGCCAAAATCCACAAAGGGGGTTATCTGTAGAAGACTGTTGCGTTCTGAAAAACGAACAATGGGAACTCGCACTTCGGCAGAAGCAAATATGCCGTTGTCTGTGAGCAAGGCATCTTGACGATAGCCTCGCACGCTTTCGAGACCTCCAATGCCAATTTGTTCAAATGGGACGAGTGGTCGGTCTGCTAGTTGCACATCACCTCGTAGCAGCAGTAGGGTATCGGGAGCTAATAAGCGCACCCACTGGGCTTGTCCTCTCCACGCCACAAAACGACCATCGGGAGAGCTATCGTTGATGGTGGCATTTAAAGCATCAAGTCCAATACTAAACTGAGAACGCAGGGCGAATACTTGCTGACTGCTACGAGAAGTCCATTCTTGAAAAAAGCGCACTGGTGTGATCCGTGTTCTTCCTTCTTCATCTGCACCCGATCCTGGAAAAGGAAGTTCCCCATCCAAGAAGGTAGCTTTGCTTTCTCGATGACCAGCTGTTATACCTAAAGCAAATTCCTGAGTCGGTGTTTGGATGATGGGTTGGCGTAGTGTTAGTTCGTAGTAATGAGAGTTGGACTGAATATCGAGGACATTAAAGGGTCTTTCAATCACTTTGTTGTCAGAAAGACCAAAGCTAAATGCTACAGTGCCATTGCGGGGGTTGATGGGCAGAGTATACAAAAAATCAAAAGTATTGCTGCCATCTGTATTAGTGTAAATAGCGCTAATGCTATCGCCCCACCCCGAAAAATTACCTTCGTTTAGTTGTATTTCTCGACTAAAACTACCAACAGCTGGCGATCGCCCATTATCCAATACCAACTGTAGGTTCAAAGTATCGGCTTCTGTTATCTGCACTTCTAGCACGCTTTGCCCCGGACGCGTGCCAGCAGACAGTTCTGCTGATAAGTTTTCAATCAAGGGATTCAGTTGTAATAACTGTAATGCTGCTAGGAGGCGATCGCGATTGAGGGGTTTGTCTGTGGCGATCGCCAGGCGGCTTTGCAGGTAACTAGGCTTGAGTCTGCTAGTACCTGTAATTTTTATCTCTTCCAGTCCCCCCTCAACTACTCTAATTTCTACTACACCGTCCTGTAGTTTTTGCGGTGGGATGTAGGCCCCGGATGTAATGTATCCTTTGTTAACATAAAAATTAGTAATTTCCGAACGTACTTGGAAGAGTTCAGCAATCGTAATGGGACGTCCGGTAAAGGGTTTAGTAATTTTGGCAAAATCTTCTGGGCTAAAGACGGTGCTGCCTGTAACTTCAAATTTTTTGACAGTGATGGTTTGGGGAATTTCACCGCTTGGGGTTGGTTCTGGAGTGGGAGGTGTTGTTGTAGCAGGAGGTTGAAGTAACTCTTCTGGTGGTGGTAGAGGTTTTGGCGGTGTTGGTTCTGGTAATGGTTGGATTGAAGGTGGCTTGGTATTCTGAGGAGGAAAATTTTGGGCAATTCTTATTTGCTCAGGCACAGGGCTAAAGCTTGGAGTTTCAAAAATCAACTCTGCATGAGTAGGTTTTGTTTGTATAACCTCATCCTTAAAAGAGACGTCTTTTAATTGAAAATTATTGGGGTTTAGAACTGATTGTAGGTTGGATGTTTGCGTTTTTTTAATTACTTCTGCTTTCACTGGTTCAATTGTCGTTGTGCTGCTAATGATAATTAAGCTCAACCAATACAAGTATTTGTAGATTTTTAAGTTGAAGAGAAGAAATTGACCGGATATGGTAAAAGTTTGATGACAACCTTGAGCGGAGAGAATAAAAGCTTGTTTACAAAGAAATATGAAGTCGCGAATTTGTTGGTTCTCAGTCGTCATCCCACATTCCGCAGGTATAGTTTGATTTTTAATTAATTCTTTCTTCATGTATTCTTAAATCTTAATTGGAAAAGGATAGATGTTTTTGATGTATTTTCAATCCCCTTTCCCCTATTTTCAAACGAGATGTGAATTACAACCAATTTCCTACCAAGACAAACGGTGCCCAATAATAGGGATGGGAAAAATTCGCATCTTGCAAAAATGCCATTTGGGCTTTTCGCAAAGCTTCCGCTTTACTGGTTCCTGGTTGGCTGAGTTGTTTATAAAACTCTCCCATAAATTTGGCTGTAGATTCGTCTTTGACAGCCCACAGGGTAGCTAAGGTACTGCGGGCGCGGGAATGGACTGCTACTCCTGCCAATCCCAAGACAGCACGATTATCCCCTTTAGCTGTCTGACAGGCACTGAGAACCAATAATTCTATTGGGCTAGCTTCATCTTCCTCTCTAGATTTGATTAATTCGCCCAATTCCTTGACATTAATCTTTTGATCCCAAGCGAGTATAAAAGTATCATCAGACTTACTGCTAAACTGACCGTGAGTAGCCAAATGCAAAATTGAAAAAGGCTTTGATTGGATAGTTTTTCGTAGGTTGGAGCGAGTAAATTTTTCATTTAAAAGTTGTTGACTCTTAACTGCCGAGGCAATTTTTTTGACTTCCAAGTGTACTGCCGGTAAGGCTTTAAAGCCTGGACGGGCTTCACTCAGTCCCGCTGTAATCACTTTCAAATTATCCTGTTTGAGCGATCGCGCTTGCAACAACTGCATTCCTGGTGAAAGAGCGACGCTATATTTCTCCACCAGATACTGTTTGCCATCATGTAAAACAGACATGGGCAGATTTCGCAAGGAACCATCGAGCACAAATGCCAGAGTTTTCACGCCGCTGTTAGCTAACTGAGGTTCCGCTGGACGAATCAGCCAGTCATACAGCTGTTGATACAGCCGCAAACGTTCCTCATTGGAGTAAGCGGGATTGAGGGATTGACGCATCTTTTGGATGCTGTTTTCGATGTCAGCTTTGGGTAGAGAAATCTTGTAGCTCGAAAGAGATTTTCCGGGAATAGATACAATTACTTCTAAGCGATCGGGCAAAATAATCGGATAAATCACCGCTGTTGTCTTAGTCGGATCGATCTGCTCAATCAGCTGTGGTTTGGCTTCTAAACAGGCTTCACGAAAGAAATTATCTAATTCGGCTAATTGCAGGACTTCAATTGTTTCTCGGGCTTGCTTTAAGTTTTCTTGGCTGGGGTTGGATTGTAACAATAGCTCTACAAACTCGCGATAAACGGGTTCCACACTTTCTTGAAAGGAAAATTGCACATCCCGATTAATCGCTACCAAGTCACTACGCAAAGCCTTGAGAGCATCAACTGATAATTTGTATGCTGCGATCGCAGCTTCGGTATCCCCTTGAATTTTGTGGATGCGCCCCATTTGCCAATAAGCTTGGTAGGCAATACTATTAGCGTTAATCTCTTCAGCTATTTGTTGGGCTTGTTGCGTGAGTTTCAACGCCGGATCTAGTTGCTGTGTTTGCAGATACAATTCTCCTAGCTGAGTTAAAGCATTGGCTTTGGCGCGCATATCTCCCAATGTTTCTGCTTGCTGGACTCCACGAGCCAAAATCCGTGCTGCTTCTTGAGATCGTGCAGACTCTCTTCCATCCTGTTTCGCCAACCGAGAAAGACTGCGAGCAAAGTTAACAGCTGCGTAGACAGATGCGCGGGAGGGGGGAAGGTTGTCTAGTTGAGATTTAATTGGTGCTAATAAAGACTTCGCTTGTTCCCACTGTGAGGTTTCTGCATAAAGACTGAGTTGGTTCAACTGGGCTTCCACTTGCACACGGGGGTTAGTTGCTTTTGCTGCTGCTTGTTGATAGTAATCCAAAGCTGCTTGCGTTTGCTGTAAGTCTCTAGCAGTATTTCCCAGGCTAAAAAGAATACTACTAATGTCTGCGCTAGATTTGAGGCGATCGCTAATTACCAAACTTTGCTTTAAGACTTCCTGAGATTTTTGTAAATCTCCTACTACCTGTAAAGCCACTCCTAGACTTTGCAACGCTTGTGCTTTTAGTAGGGAATCAGGCTGACTTTGCAGCTTATTATTGACAGTTGTCAACAACTTCTGCGCTCTGCGATAAAATCCTAAAGAGCGCAAAGCTTGGGATTGGTTAATTTGGCTACCTATTTCTCCGACGCGATCGCCAGCTTTGGCGTAGGTGCGTTCTGCTTGTTGCCAAGTTTTCAGAGCGTCTTCTGCTTTTCCTTGTGCAAGTTCCAGATTACCTTGAGTATTGAGAGCCACTGCAAGGATGCCTGTATTTTCCCGATCTTGTTGTAAGAGATTCAGGCTGTTACTAATAGCTTTCTCAGCCTTTTGCCACTCTCCCAATTTTTGATAAGCTAAGGAGACATAGCTCAAACTCCAAGCTTGATTAATGATATCTCCTTGGCGTTGAAAAACAGCAGCCGCCTCTTGCCAAACTTTAGCCGCCTCAGCAAAACGTCCCGCCTCAAGCAGAGTTCTACCTTCATCCAGTCGAGATTTACCATCTTTGACTTGAGATTTGCCGTTATCGGCCACAGCTTTTTCAGTTTTTAACCTCAATCCCAAATCGGTTTGTGCCAGTACAGGAAAATTGCTGATTGGCAGCAAAAATATCATCAGTCCCCAGCAGCTACTGATGTTGAAAAATCTCGTCAGATGGCGACATTTACGCATAAAATTTACTATCTTTTTTTAGTAATAAAATCAAGTTCGGTTCATCACTTTATTTTTCTACTGCGATGCTCCGAAGGAGCGGTCTTTGACCATCGCAACTATTAGATAATACCCCAATTACCAATTACCGACATGAGCGGATAGTATAAGTGTCCAAGCAGACATGATAGAAGCGACTTTTAAAACCCTTGCAATTTACGCTAATTCCCGCTTCTGCTTTTTGATTTTTGCCTTTTTATTTAATTGGAATTTCAATTACAAATTCTGTTCCTTCTCCTACTTTTGAAAAACAACTAAGCTTACCTTTGTGCTGTTTTTCCACAATCTGTCGAGAAATTGACAAACCCAGACCAGTTCCTTTACCTACAGCCTTGGTAGTAAAAAATTGTTCAAATATTCGTTCTTTGACCTCAGGTGATATCCCTGCTCCATTATCTTTTATGGAGATAATAATATAAGTGTTACCCTTTACGGCTGTAGAAATATGAATCTTGCCTTGAAATTTTTTGCCTTCGTTCAAAATTTTACTAGCAGATTCATCGAAAGCATCTATGGCATTGGAAATAATATTCATAAATACTTGATTGAGTTGTCCGGGAAAACAATCAACTAATGGTAAATTGCCATAGTTCTTAATAACTTCAACATCGAGACGATTTTTATGAATTTGTAGACGATACTTGAGGAGTACCAAGGTACTTTCAATACCTTCATGAATATTAAAGGAGGTTTTATGGAAAATATCGGCTCTGGAAAAAATGCGTAGACTAGTAGTGATTTTGTGAATGCGTTCTACACCTACATTCATGGATGAAATCATTTTTGGTAGATCTACAATCATCCTTTCTAATTCTATGTCTTTAGCATCTTCGACAATTTCCTCAACTGGATGAGGATAAAATTGATGATAGAGTTTTAAATGGTACAAGAGGTCAGATATAAAATTATCCAGAAAGTCTAAACTAGTTCCTATAAAAGTAAGAGGATTATTAATCTCATGGGCAACACCAGCAACTAACTGACCGAGGGAAGAAATTTTTTCAAATTGTACTAGTTGGAGTTGAGATTCGTGTAATTCTTGCTGGGCTTGAGAAAGTTGTGCCGTACGTTCTTGTACTAGCTGCTCTAGTTCCGTATTATAAACTGCAAGTTGTCGCGTCAAAAAACACAGCTTTAAATGGATATTAATTCTAGCTATAACTTCTTCTGGTTGAAAAGGTTTGGTAATGTAATCTACTGCTCCGAGAGAAAGACCTTTGACCTTATCAATGGTTTCCGAAAGAGCGGTCATAAAAATTATGGGTATATCCTGAGTTATAGTATTTTCCTTAAGTTTTTGGCAGGTTTCAAACCCATCCATTCCCGGCATCATGACATCTAATAAAATCAGGTCGGGGTGAGCATATTCTGCTTGTTCAATCGCACTTTCACCATCAGTGGCAACTAAAATTTCCCATCCCAAGTTGGCAATGGCACTACATAGGACTTTCAGATTTGTGGGGTTATCATCAGCAACTAGGATAGTGGCATGTTCAGAGGAACTACTATTCATGGAATTTCATCCTGGAATGATTTAATAAATTCACGAATATTCTTGATTTGAAAGTTGTCTGCAAATTGACGAATTTCCGTAGTAAACGGTAGAAATTTTTCATCTAATTTCTCCAGTTCATCTAATAATATCTCTATACCTTGAATATTTCCTCTCATCGCAAAATCTAACAGTCTGTTCAGTTGTGCTGCTGGTGGGGGTATGAATTCTCTCTTGTCAACAGCAGATGCAGTATGGGGAGATATTTGCTCTTGGTTAGTGGTTTCTGAATAAATCCACTCCAGTTGTAAATATTTCTCGCTCAGCTTCAGCAGGTCGTCAATTTGTATTGGTTTGGCCAAAAAACCATTCGCTCCAGCTTGCAAGCTTCTGTAGCGGTCAACCTCAAAGACACTGGCAGAGGAAGCAATAATTGGCAGATTTTGCAGTAATGGCGAACTCCTAATTGCACGGATCATTTCCAAGCCATCCATCAGTGGCATTTTCATATCAGTGAAAATTAAGTCTGGGTGAATTTCCACTAATTTATCTAAAGCCTCTTGACCGTTGGTGGCTTCAAAGCATAAGAACCCTATCGATTCGAGTAGTTGGATGACAACGGCACGATTTTCCCATTGGTCATCGACAATGAGAACCTTTGGCTTTTTGTCTTTAATACCAATTATCTTTTTATCTTGGACAACGGCGGCTGTTTTTACCCAGTTGCTAGTCAGCAATAAGTCTATATCTAACCAAAATTTACTGCCCACGCCAGAAGTACTTTTAACTTGGATTTTACTTCCCATTAACTCAGCTAGTTTGCTGCTAATTGCTAAGCCTAAACCCGTTCCTTCTGTTCTTTTCTTTTTTTCGCACACTTGTTCAAAAGGCAAAAAAATCTTTTTTATTTGTTCCGGCGTCATCCCCACTCCGGTATCTTCGACTTGGAATCTCACACGAGTAATTGAGGATTGGGAAGACTCTTTTCCAGTCCCCAGTAAAGAGTCCCCAGTCCCTATTACTTCTACTTTGAAAGTAACTTCTCCATTCTCAGTAAACTTAATGGCATTACCCAGTAAATTAATTAAGATTTGCCGCAAACGTTTTTCGTCAGCGCAAATTCCTTCCGGAAGCTGGGAATCGGCTTGGTAAGTAAAGGATATGCCTTTTTGAACAGCACGGATTCGACACATTTCCGCCACTGCTGTTAAGAAGGAAGGAAAATGAAAATCACTTTTGTATAGTTCTAGTTTGCGAGATTCGATTTTGGACAGGTCTAAAATATCGTTGATTAGGGTTAGCAGGTGGGAACCACACTGATGAATGATGTTAATGCCATCCAGTTCAGATTTCATCAGAGTTGGAGAACGTTGCAGGATTTGTGCGTACCCGAGAATACCGTTGAGGGGTGTACGCAACTCATGACTCATATTGGCGAGAAATTCGCTTTTGGCAAGGTTTGCAACATCAGCGGCGATTTTGGCTGCTTCTAATTCTTTGGTGCGCTGCTTGACTCTTTGCTCAAGAGTGCGAGAATATTCTTGTAGTTGCCTGTTGGCTCGTGCTAGTTGAAATTGTTTATAAAAGTTGGTAGTGACAATTGCACTGCCAATTAGAGCCAGCAAGGGCGAAAATGAAGGAATCCACCAACCGGTAAGAAATGCGAGATAGCCAGTACTTAAGATAATTGATATTGCAAATGTTATCCCAAGAATCAGCAATCCTCGAAATCGTTGCTGACGGTTGGAGTTGATATACAGCAAGCGCCAAGTCAGAACACTACTAATAAAAGACCAGCACACGACCCACAGCCACTCTGCATGATAAGACCAAATTCGCATCAGAGGCCGTCCATCGATTGCTGCACTTAACATTTGGCTGGTTAAATTGGCGTGAACCACCACCCCTGGCATCGGTACTCCACTATGGAGTACATTCTTGCTGTAGAGTGCTTTCTTGTTGTAGCCTACGTGAAAGGCATCATTGATGCTCTTGGCTGTGGTGCCAATCAAAACTATGCGATCGCGTATCAGTTCCGGGTCTACAGAACCATTTAGCACTTCCCCCAAAGTAACGATATCAAAGCGATCCTGAAAGCCCCGGTAGTTGAGTAAAATTTGATATCCTCCGATATCTGCTCTTTGATAATTAAATTCCTTGCCATTGAGGGGTGTAAATACTGCTTTACCCAACTGTAGAACATCCCCAGTGTTATCTAGGGTTTTTAAGGAAATGCCTTGATTTTCTAGATAAATCAAGCTCAAGCGAGCCGCTAATCCCAAAAAAATTTCACCTTTGTTATTACCAGCAGACAGCAAACCTCGCCGTACTTTGCCATCTGTATCCTCAACCAAATCTACAAGAGCTACTTGGTCTTTTTGCAACAGGGTAGGAGGTGGAGGCACATGTTTTCCCGCCAGTTTCATGACACCAATCAAGTTCGGTGTAGACTTCATCACCGCAACTAATTTTTCATGACCTGGTTCTACGGGCAAATTGCGATAAATATTTAAGCCAATGACTGCTGGTTTTTGTGCTTTGAGCTTGATGAGCAAATCAGCTAAGACACCATCAGGAATTGGCCATTTACCAACTTGGGAGATGTCTTTTTCATCAATCGCGACGATGAGAATGCGCTTGTCCCGCGGTTCTAAGGGACGCAGATTATAAAATTGCTCCAGGGTTTGCCACTCCAGTAGTTGGAACAATCCAGCCATCTCCCCAGCAATCACACAAAGTGCCACACTAGGAGCTGTAATCAGTATATAGCGCCACTGCGCTTTAATCACCCTACGGATGAGTATAGATTTCCACAGCGGCGAGACACGTCGAAGTAAGGTTTTCCAATTAAACCGCATTATACTTTTGCTTGGCATAAGGCATAGGGGAAGTATTTAAATGGGTGGAAGGAATTCACCTGTGCTTATCCCCTAATCTGCTTATCCGGTTTATCAAGTTGGAAGGTAAATGCGTATTATTCTTCAATCAGTTAATTAATCAGGGGTGCATCGGCGATCGCATTCAAACCCACAGAATCTAATAGTTGTTGCCAGGAAACTGTGATGGTTGCATTCTGAGGTTGGGCTTGCTTTAATCGGGCAAGTTCAGAGGCGGTGTCATACCAAACGCCACTTTTAGCTAGGCGAGAAACCAACTCCAAGGAAGTAGACACATGGCCTTGATGTTTCAAGTGGACAGGCGGTTGAACTCGCTGAATCCATCCATTTACCAACGGACTATCCGGCTCTAATTGAGCAGAGCAAATCATCGCCAAAGACCATTGATAATTTTTACCTGTCTTGAGTGCAGCCACATGCTGAGGGAGTTTGATTGCCATTACACCAGGTTTTTCTGGCAAGTTGATAGTAGTTTGGTAGTGGTTTTTGGCTTGTTCATCTTGCAAACTAAACAATGCTTTTTTGGCGGTAGTTTGCGGAATATAGACAAGTATTGTCGGACGCTCTTTTACTGTGAACCCAATTTTACTTGATGGAAGTACAGGTGTTACCGAGACCTTATCGTTTGTTGTCTGAGCAGACAGGCAGTTGTTACTGCTACTATCCCGGGAAGCTCCACCTGTGGAATCCCTGGGTGCAAGTATTCGTGGGGGTCTGAAAGTCACTTGGGCTACACTCGGCATGACCCCCATAGAGATAAAAGACAATGACAATAACAGGGTGCTTGCTAACAGACGGTATTTGGACATAGATTTACGCGGTTCTTGCATACAGTGTCTTTCCAACCGATATTTACAATTTCGATATCAACTCCTATGTATTCACAGGTAGCAAAATACCAATCGTCATATATAGTTTCGTATCTTTTTTTCCCAGATTAGATTATCAGTAAAGCAAGCGTGTTGTCAAAAATTAAGAATTAACTTGCAAAGAAATCAACAGCTTGTTGTCAATAAAATATCAGGTTCTAGCCAGTTTAACTTAAGTCCTAGAAATTCTGTAGACTGTTAGTCGTTAAATACTATTTATAGTTCAAATAGAAGATATTTTTTGCCTATTCTTAGGCTTAATTATGTTTAAAAATATACATTATTCTCAAATTATTATATCCCATTTCGCTGACTGAATTTTTTCTATACTTAGAATAACTTTACAAAAAATTTTCCTCAACCACTAGATATGCTGCTGATATGCAGTTGTTATAAGTATATCTACGTATTAAAAAAATAAATACAAGTATATTAATTATGTCAAAAACTATTGAATTCATTTAACATTAATTAAATAGAACGTAGTAAGGCAGAAGATTTTCATGATTCTGAAGATACAGCGTTTCTTGTCAGTTGCAAAACTTACAATGAAAAAGATTAATCATCAGAAATCTCCCATATACAGTCGCATAAATAAAGTCAAGCAAGCTACTTGTCGTGGGAAGTTGTTTTTGTTAGGATTACTTGTTGGTGCAGTAATTATTGGTAATTTCCAGCTAGCGCAAGCACAAAACACAACATATACTACCACTGATTCAAAAACGACAGCAAAATTCCAGATTTACTACGGCCCTGAGACCACCCTAGACCAGATGATTGGCACGGAGTTAGCAGGCAAGATATGGAGCCAATACCTTGGCGATAATGTCACTATTAAGCTGTTTGCTTCGACTACCAGTGGGTTGCCTAAAAATGTTCTTGGCTCTTCAACAGCAGAGATGCTAAAAAACAGGCATTCATACGAGGAACTTTACAAACAATTGTCTGTAGATAAAAAATCACCAAATGATTTTACTGCTGACCAAAACCGTTTGAAGTTTCCTTATCTGAGTGTGATGCTCAATGGTAAGGTCATAGAAAATGTTGACAAAACAAACATCACCCGTGCTAATGCCAAAGCCTTAGGGTTCCTTTCCGGCACAGATAGTACTGATTTTGATGGTCATATTGTACTAAGTAAAGACCTAACTAACATAAGTAATGTAAATACATTGTCATGGAGTTATAACTACAGCAATAACGAGATTCCACTTAGCAGCTTAGACTATTTGACTACAATGGTACATGAAATAGGTCATATCTTAGGCTTTGTCAGTGGAATAGATAATCCCCACTTAGAAGCGGCGCTAAGAGATACAGAGCATCCGATTACAGATGATGTGATAGATAAGATTTTCACTCCACTAGACCTAGAGCGCTTCTCTGATACAAGCAAAAACCAGGTAATAAAATATGACAGTGGCAAGTACTCCTGGACAGGAATACCAGATTTATCAATTGGTGGCAATCCTTTCTTAACCTTTGATAAAGGTAATTCAACAGTTGAGAAAACAGCAACAGGAGAAGAGACTTCCTTAGGTGGCGATGGGGAACAGGGTTCTCACTGGAAAAAAGGTACAGATGGCATCATGGATCCCTATCTGCAAACAGGTAAAAGAGAGGTAATCACACATATTGATCTCACCGCATTGGATTTAATGGGTTGGGATGTGCGATCGCCAGCTATAGACTTAGAGCAATTAGCACAGAAGCTACCAACTCTATACAAGGAAGCCAAGAAAACAGCGGAAGATAAGATGGCAAATGCCTCTACTTGGTTTCTGCTTTCTCCCCCAGAACTGGTAAACCCGGTAGGGGGTGACGCCAACGTCACTTATACTATAGGTGAAGGCGATAGTCAGTCCTGTAGCTCAAACAACGGTGTGACGTATTGCTATAACTCAAGCGGTAGTACATCCTGTAGCTCAAACAATGGTGTTACCTCTTGCATTTCCGAGACGGGTGAAGTAAAGACTATCTCACAGTCTTCATTAGACCCATCTCTAGAAACATATTGTCAAGATTCAAAAAATCAGTCCAAACCCGATTGCTTATTATGGCGTTCCTCTGGTTTCCATAAATATTGGGACGCATACTTCCAAAAAATGATTTTTCTTAACCAAAAATGGCTGCCAAATGCAACAACAACCTCTGATGCCAAAACCGTGTCAGAAGTATTTGCTACTCTGGGTCTGGTGGGCTACAAATAAAGGTGGATTGATTTACCTCTCCCCTAGTAAGGAAGAAAAGGGAATTACGTTTGTCCTAAGAGAATTGCTAGAACTATTCTTTCTATACTTTAAAAATTATCAGATGCATACTACCACTCACTTTTACAGAGGATAGTAAGACTGAAGATTTTCATGAACCTGAAAATAAAACATTTCTTGTCAGTTGCAAAGCTGGCAATCAAAAGAATTAATCATCCAAAATCTCCCATGTACGGCTGCAGAAATAATATCAAGCGAGCTACCCGTCGTGGGAAGTTGTTTTTGGTATCATTACTTGTCTGTACCGCGATCGTTGGCAACTTCAAGCTAGCACAAGCACAAACCATAGCATACACTACCACTGGATCAACAACGACAACAAAAATCCAAATCTACTACGGCCCTGAGACTACCCTAGACCAGATGATTGGTATGGAGTTAGCAGCTAATGTGTGGAGTCAATACCTTGCGGATGATGTTAACGTCAAGCTGTTTGCTACGACCACCAATAGATTACCTAAAGACGTTCTTGGGTCTGCAACAGTAGAGATGCTAGTACCAAAGACTTCATACCAAACTTTTCTCTCGAAGTTTAATGCAGATAGAAAATCACAGAATGATTCTACTGCCTCTAAAAACTTTCAGACGATAGGTGATGATGATGATAGTTCTGGGTTGAGTGTGATGGTCAAGAATCGGGTGATATCGGGTATTGACTATATCAACTTTGCCCGTGCTAATGCCAAAGCCCTAGGAATACTTTCTAGTACAGACACTGGTTTTGATGGTCATATTGTTTTAGATAAAGACCTAACTAACCTCAGTACTGACCCAAACGAGCCATTGACATGGAGTTATAATTACACCAACAACTCGATCCCATCTGACAGCTTAGACTTTTTGACCACAGTGATACATGAAATGGGTCATATGCTAGGCTTTATTGATGGAGTAGATAATCCCAACTTGATAAAGGCGATAAAAGACAATAACATCACCGATTCTGTTTTCGAGAAAAGTATCACTCCACTAGACCTATACCGCTTCTCTAATCAAAGCAAAGACAAGGTAATATCAGGTGACGATGATGACAGCACCGATATCAAGGGAATACCAGACTTGTCAATTGGTGGCGAACCTTTCTTTACCTTTGACAAAGGCAAGTCAAAGGTTGAAGACATGGCAAAAGGAGAAGATAGTAGCTTAGGTGGCGATGGAGACCAGGCTTCTCACTGGCTAAAAGGCAAAAAGGGCATCATGGAGCCTTATTTGCAAACAAGTAAGAGAGAGGTAATTGCAGATACAGACCTGACTGCATTAGATTTAGTTGGTTGGGATGTGCGATCGCCAGCTATGGAATTAGACCAATTAGAGGCTATCCTACCAAACCTATACAATCAAGCCAAAGCTACAGCAGAAGCCAAGATGGCAGATATTTCTACTTGGTTTCTCACCACTCCCCCGGAACTAGTAAATCCAATCAGCGTCGACAATAGCACTAATGTGGAAGATGATGACGATGACGATGATGACGGAACCTCTGTCTCTGAGCCTCCACAAGACTCTTCTCTAGAAAAATTTTGTAAAGACCCAGAAAATTACAACACATCTGAGTGCTTGTTATGGCGTTCATCTGGTTTCCAAGAATGGGATGTATATTACCAAAAAATAACTTCTCTTAACCAAAAATGGCTGTTAAAAGCACCAACCATCTCTAAAGCCAAATTGGTGTTAGAGAAGGGAGCAAGGGCATAAAGGAGTAGGTTCACTCCACGAGAATTTCTAGAACAGTTATTTTCTAAGCTATTCCACATTTAAATTACATGATCTGGGCGGGCAAGATGCCCACCCCACAAGAGTTTGAAAAAATTTCAATATGCAAATTAAATGTGCTTTAGCTTACACCTTAAAAACTATCAGATGCATGCTACCAAAACTTTTTCTAAGGGGAAACAAGTATTTCCCCTTATTATTTGTTTATCCTCTTAAAAACTTTTTTTGATACTCTCTCAAGTCTTGAATGGGATGAAACTATATGTTTTTTGAATCTACAACAATTTTACAGAAAACTTTTTATTTCTTTCTACAAAAGAAATCCTTGTTTCCTCTGATTACTATCTCTCTTCTCTTGAAAACTCCCTTGCCAGTCAGAGCGCAAACCCAAATTACCCCCGATGGCACCCTACCTACCAACGTCAATAATATTGGTGGGGGAATTTATGAAATCACTGGTGGTACTCAACCTAATAATGGTGCTAACCTTTTCCACAGCTTAAAAGATTTCTCCGTACAATCAGGAGACACAGCCCGTTTTGTCCATTCCCAAGGTGTTGATAATATCATCACCCGCATCACTGGCGGGTCGCCTTCTCAAATTAACGGCATTATCCAAACACTGATCGACGACACTACAGATATTGGTCGTGCCAACCTGTTCTTGATCAATCCCAGTGGTATCGTCTTTGGCGAAAATGCCCGTTTGGATATAGGCGGTTCCTTTTTTGCTACCACCGCAGATAAACTGAAATTTGCCGACGGTACAGAATTTAGCGCCACTAATCCTACAGCCAACCCACTGCTGACAGTTAGCGTTCCCATTGGATTGCAATACGGGTCAAATCCTAACAGTAGCATTCGTGTTAATGGTAATGGCAACAATTTATTAGTCGATTTTAATTCTGGTTATGTAGACCGTAGTAACCGCCCATTGGGACTACACAATGTCACCCAAACAGGTAAAACCATAGCTCTTGTGGGTGGTAATGTGGTTTTGGATGGGGGAAATGTTACTCTTCCCTCTGGAAGAGTGGAAATTTGGTCAGTCAACAGTGGTGAAGTTGCTTTAGCCAACAATAATCAACAGTTACAACTTCAACCAGGAGAAGGAATTAACTACGGTAACATTGAACTGCTAAATGCGGCATCTGTTGATACTAGTGGCAACAGTGCAGGTAGTATTCAACTACGAGGTGGTAACATCAGCCTTACAGATGGTTCAGTTATTGTCACAGACACTTTGGGGAATGGCACACCAGGAACACTGAATATCTTTGCTTCTGAATCCCTAAAGGTACAAGGGATAGTTGATAATCCAAATTATTGGACTAGCATATTTGCTGATGTGGCACCAGGCGCAACGGGAAATGGCAGCAATATCGCCATTGAGACCAAAATCTTGCAGGTGACTGATGGGGGTCAGATCCAAACTGCAACTTTTGGGGCTGGTTCTGCGGGTGATTTGAGCGTGAAAGCTAGGGATATTCAAGCCATCGGCGATTCCCCAATCGGAGTAAGTGGCATATTTTCCCCAGTTAATCCAGGAGCAACTGGTAATGGGGGTAACTTAAATATTGAAACTGGTAGTTTGCAAGTTGCAGCAGGCGCTCAGATACTTACTAGTACCTTTGGCTTTGGTAATGCTGGAGAATTAAATATTAATGCTTCTGATATAGAAGTTACAGGTGTTGCACAATATACAGATGTCCTTACGGGTGAAGCCACAGAAGATCCTAGCCAAATTGCAGCCACCGTTATAAAAATACCAGAATTTCCTGGTTCTGGCACTGGTCAGGGTGGAAATGTAAATATTAAAACCGAAAATTTACGCCTTGTAAATGGTGGTCAAATAGCTTCTGCTACCAAGGGTTCAGGAAATGCTGGTAATTTGCAAATTAACGCTGACAATATTGAGTTGGTAGGCATTAGCGAGAGAACTCGTAGTGGGTTATTTGCTAGCGCTATCCAAGATAAGGGCGATGGGGGCAATATCACAGTCAGTGCTAATAAGTTAACGATTCGCGATGGTGCTACCATCAGTGTGAGCAACTTTCAAAGTCAAAACCGAGATACCCCAGGTACAGGAGCAGCGGGTAGTATTGAAATTAATACCCCTTCCCTGCTACTGAACAACCAAGGCACAATTACTGCTGATACTAACGCTGGTGATTTTGGTGACATTACCATCCAATCGCAAAACTTGATGATGCGTAACGGGAGTAGAATCAGTACCAATGCTCGCAACAGTTCCCGTGGCGGTAATATTAAAATCTCCACTGATACTTTAGTTGCTGAAGAAAATAGTGATATCACTGCAAATGCCCAAAAAGGTTTTGGCGGACGGGTGGAGGTGAATGCTCAAGGTATTTTTGATATCCAGTTCCGCGAACAACTCACCCCAAAAAGCGACATTACCGCCACCTCGCAACAGGGATCTGAGTTTAGTGGTACAGTGCAAATCAACGCGCCAGATATAGACCCATCTCGGGAGTTAGTGAAATTACCGATAAATTTAACCGACCCCTCCCAGCGAATTGCTACAGGTTGTGCTGCTACGGCAAGAAACAATAGTTTCATCGTCAGTGGACGGGGTGGTTTACCAGAAAACCCGAATTATACTCTACGGGGTCAAACCCTGTGGGATGATCTGCGGAATTTATCATACCCACAGAAGACAGAGCAAAGACCTCAGACCACTGAAAGAAAAGAGAAGCCAAAGGACACAAAGCAGGTGCCAGAAGAAAAAATTGTGGAAGCGCAAAGATGGGTTGTTGCTGCCGATGGTAAGGTGGAATTGGTAGCAATGGTGTCTAATGCAACCCCTGAATTGCGGATTCCTGTCTGTGGTGGGGTGTAGTGAAAGCCTTCCTCTGTTCTCCCGTAAGGCAATCAACTTTACCATCAATATTATGAATTTGAAGGCATTTGCTTAAAGACAATAAAGAATGTCCAGAAAAAGCGATCGCCCAATTTTGATACTGTTCAAAAAGGTTAGTGGTTGATGGTTGTTGCTTGTCAACCAATCAATCTCTAAGCAATTTTATACCTGTAGATCTAATCAGAAGCTTATGTCATCCCGAAGGGTAGTAATAGAAGTATTTTATATTACTAAAGAGTTATCTTAGTCTTGTACTCTCTCAAAAATTTATAGGTAAAAAAACGATAATCACACTTTTAAATGTTAAAGCAATTAATATCTAGCACTACTAGGCAGAAAAAAGATATCTATTGTTTCACCTATTCCTAAACCAAACATAGCCAGTAATATTAATAATAAGAGAGTATCTCGTTTACTAAAACCAGCAAAACGCAACTCTATTTCTGCTAAAATTGTTGTTGCTAATGGTGCGAGAATGAAGGTAAAAAAGATAGACCAAGTTGCTATTAAAGCAACCGATGCACTTAAACACAACACTACAATCAAGACTTGAGAACCAAATCTCAGTAAGCGATCTAACCAAGATAAACTCCGCCAAACTACAGTTAACACTAAAGCTACCACTAAAATTCCTACAACCCAAATAATATGATGAACAGACAGATACCACCCCAAAAACGCGTAAGTCAACCAGAGTAATACTAGGGGTGTCCAAGGAAACTCGTTGAAAAATTCGACATTCATAACTTCGTCGTTATCCCTGCTAATAAGGCAGATAATTTAAATTTTATATATACATTTTTATTCATGTATGTTTCATAAGAGAGATACTTTTTAAGTAAGTGTGTAATAATATATATTCATCGAAATTAGTATTAAAAATCACTTTTTAATCTTTGCACGTGGGTATAGTTTATGTAATTTTTTACTAAGTAATTATCCATATATTGTCTCGTAAAATTTTTTTAAGTAATTGGATTCATTGGTATTATTAATGAACACAATAAAATTTTGACAAAAAATCGCTAAGGTTGGAGATGTTCAAAAGGGCGTTTATCCTAGGCAAGGATGAAATTTTGTTGTCAGCCATTACGAAAATGGGCAAAATCTTTTATTTAAGCAAGATTCATGCCTGAACGGAAATGAACAAATATTGAATTGGCGATCGCCCTCACTGTCGCTCATAGCATTTTTCTTGTTAAACCGGGGATCAATTATGGCTTACCCTCACAAGTTCCTCACATTTGTGGCTTAACTTCAAAGTAGAGTCACCGTGTCTTGCTGGTGCTAAAACTCTTTTTCTGGCAATACCCAGATGGGAGGTTGTATGAACTACCTTACACACTTATTCCCAGGAGCGCCAAAAACGCTGGAAACGAGTCTACTTCTTCCCCTGCGTAATGTCGTACTCATGCCAGGAATTACTTTACCGGTTGTCGCTGGGCGATCGCGCTCGGTTGCGGTTGTAGAAGCAACAGCGCTGACTCCCCGAAAAGAACTGGTAATTGCCACAGTTAGACCAGAAGCCCTTCCCAGGCTGAACGCCGATGAAAATGCGGAAATTGAAAGCTTGGAGGAAATTTATCCTGTTGCGACTCTCGCTGTGATACAACGTATAATTCACCTGCCAGTAGGAGGGGTACAACTGATTGTGCAAGGAAAACAGCGAGTCCGGCTCGAACAGATGCAGATTAGCGATCGCATTGTGGAAGTCAAGTTTCAGCGACTACCTCTACTGACAAAAGAAACTGCCATTACATTTGGAAGTTCACCAACCACCATCGAAGCATTGACTGGGGCAATTAAATCTCTGTGGCGAGAAATTGCTGCTGTGAATCCTAACCTTCCAGAAGAAGTATTAGATGTTTTGCTAGACAATGACGATCCTGTGGAGTTAGCTTACCAAACCAGCATGTTACTTCCGCATGATGTCGAAAAACTCCAGTCACTACTAGAACAAAATAACTTGGAGGTATTATTGCAGCAAGTGGTGGCTTCTTTGAAACAAGAGGTAGAAGTTCAACGGCTGCGGGGCGAAATTTTAGGGGAAACGAAAAAAGAAATTGATCAACAGCAACGAGAATTCTTCCTGCGACAACAATTAAAGAAAATTCAACAGGAATTGGGAGAAGGTGAATCAGAAACCCAAGAAATTCAAGAATTGCGATCGCAACTCGAAGCAGCGCAATTACCTGAAACTGCATACAAGCAAGCCAAACGAGAACTCGCTCGCCTAGAACGAGTTGGTAGCAGTTCGGCAGAGGGTGGTGTAATTCGCACTTACCTAGACTGGCTGTTAGAAATGCCTTGGAATAAAACCGTGCAGGACAATTTAGATTTGCAAAATGCCAGGGCTGTACTAGATACCGACCACCACGGTCTTGTGAAAGTAAAAGACCGTATTATTGAACACTTGGCTACTTTTAAACTCAAAAGTCAACAGTCAAAAGTCAATAATCAACAGGATCTCCCCATCTCTTCACCTCCCCATCCCCCCATCTCCCCATCTTCAGAACACTACACCATCGGCACAGTCCTGTGCTTCGTCGGCCCGCCAGGGGTAGGTAAAACTAGTCTCGGTCGTTCTATTGCCCGTGCTTTGGGGCGTCCGTTTGAGCGAGTGAGTTTGGGTGGATTGCGGGATGAAGCGGAATTGCGGGGTCATCGTCGCACTTATATTGGAGCGATGCCAGGTCGGATCGTGCAGGCGCTGCATCGATCTGGGGTGAAAAATCCCGCGATCATGCTGGATGAATTGGATAAAGTCGGGATGGACTATCGCGGCGATCCGGCTTCAGTATTGCTAGAAATACTCGATCCACAGCAGAATTACTGCTTCCGAGATTTATATCTGGATTTGGATTTTGACCTCTCCCAAGTCTTCTTTATCGGTACTGCTAACGACTTGTCGAAAGTTCCTGCACCTTTACTGGATCGCTTGGAAATTATCGAGCTATCAGGCTATTCCGAAGAAGAAAAACTAGCGATCGCCCAAAAATACCTCCTACCCCGCCAGCTAGAAAAAGCAGGACTCCCCAGCGACGCAGTGCAGATACTACCGGAAACCTTGCGCTTGGTGATTGAATGCTATACTCGCGAGGCTGGAGTCCGTCGGCTGGAACAACAATTAGGTACTATCTGCCGGAAGCTTGCAGTCCGCCATGCTGAAGGAAAAACTGAGCCGATGCAGATTCATCCAGAACAGCTAGAAGACTTACTTGGCCCGAAAATCTTTTTACAAGATGAGATGCGGAAAACACCGAGACCAGGTGTTGCTACCGGTCTAGCATGGACTCTTGCAGGTGGAGAAGTTTTGTTTGTGGAGGCGGTGCAGTTACCTCAAGGTAAAGAACTAGTCCTGACCGGACAACTGGGTGAGATTATGGAAGAGTCGGCGCATATTGCTTATTCCTACGTCTGGGCAAATGCGGCATCTTTGGGTATCGATACACGTATGTTTAGAGGCAACGGTCTACACATCCACGTTCCCGCAGGTGCTGTACCCAAAGATGGGCCTTCGGCTGGGGTGACAATGTTGACAGCAATTGCTTCCTTATTGACCAAGCGATCGGTGCGAACCGATACAGCCATGACTGGGGAAATCAACCTCAGTGGTGAAGTCTTGCCCATTGGCGGCGTGCGTGAAAAGGTGTTGGCAGCTAGGCGAGTTGGTATCAAACGCATATTATTACCGCAGCAGAATGCCAAAGATTTAGTAGATGTACCAGAAGATGTTCGCAATGAAATGGAATTCATATTTTGCGATCGCATCGAGCAAGTGCTGGAAAATGCCCTGCTACCTCCGGATGATTCTCAACGCGCAAACACAAACGAGAATGGTCATCAACAGCCTGCATTAGCTCACAATTAGAGGCTTATACCATTTTGGATTTTGGATTGTGGAGACGTTGCATGCAACGTCTTTACACCAGTAAATGTTTCCTGCAATTTATGTGTTGCATAAAAAACTAACATTATGACCGTAGTAACACTTATCATATCTGTAAAGATCGGTAATCGGAAAAACCAATTACCAATTACCAATTACCAACAAAACCAACCATATCGTAAGCAATTAGCCAGACTTGATATTAGTGTCTATTGATGTATCTGATTTTTGCGAACTATTTCACAGATGAGTTTTTGGATTGGGTTCGTTATAGCATTTAGTTAGCAGCATTTGACATAGGAGAATAGCTATGTTTTTGATGCACAAACCATCAGGAGATTTAATCGAGATTTTGACCTTAGATCAACTCTTCAACCCCTGTATGAAAGAAGTAACAGGAATCGATCATGTCGGTGAAGAGATGCAAGAACCCGCTTCTTATTTGAAGATGGAAATGGTATTTCCTTCTGGTGAATCCCTGCCACGTTGCTGGTTAGATGCTCACTATCGGGAAACAAAACACCAAGTCAATACAGAGGAACTAAATCTCGCTGCTAGCTAAATTTGTAATTTAGCAAACAGTAAATTTACTTAGTCCGAGGGCGTGAATAAACTAAATCAAAACAACCGACATTATTGACTTTGGCAATAGAGGTATAAGATTTTCAAACTACTTAATGGGGCGATCGCTACTTTTTTACAGCCAAGGCGATCGCCCATCCATTTTCCTACTACTTCACAAGTTCCTCAAATTTTTCTGCCAATCTAAAAATAAAACCTAGAAGTAAAAAACTTAGAGTTAGAGCCAGTGACAATAACAATTGTTGGCTTACTTCAAGTATTGTAATTATTTGTAATATCAGGGTGGGGTTTAACAATGACTATTGCAGATGTAAAAATTCAGCCAAAACCCCAAAATGAAAACCCGAAAAAACCACATAATAAAGTGGTATTGCTTGCATTAATTTTAGTAGTTACTACTATTGCAGGTGGAGTGTTTGGCTGGTTTAGACTCAAAAATGAACAAGAGCGAGTTCAAGCGTTGTTGAGTGAGGCTTGTCAGACTGATAAATTATTAGATATCACAACGCTAGAAGCTTATAAGCGGAAGTTGGATGAAGCAAACAAAATCGTGATTTTGTCTAAAATCCCGATTTTAGGTTCTCAGCAATTACTAACTAATTATAATAGTTGCCAACAAAAGATTAAGGCGGCAGATAATTTATTTGCCCAATTAAAAACATTAGTGGCAGAGTTCAGGGAATTTGCTAACGATAAACCATTAACAGGTTTTGATATTTCCAAAGCTTCTGAACGATTGGACAAATTAGAAAAACAATTCTCTGATTTCACAAACCAGTCACGGATAATACAAGACGAGCGAGTGATTTGGCATTTACGAAATGCGTCAGACCAGTATAAACTCGGCTTACAAGCCCGAAGTGACTGTCAAAAAGGAAATAATTGTTTTCCAGCTTACTTCACTAAAGAACCTTTTCTAGATGCTGAATCCGATGTAGCACGTCGCCTGATCCAAAATTACGAGATAGAAGTAAAATACCCTCTTTCCCTGGACTTCTTCTTAATAAGACCAGGTATTAACCTAAACGATGCTATGACAACTCTGGAGAACACTGCACAGCAAAGTATTGCAGCAGCAGAAAATCATCTCTCTTCAGGTGTTGTTGAGTGAGGCTTGTTAGACTGAGAATTTGACATCAGGGAGTGAAAACTCTACAGCATTTCCAAGAATTCTTTCCAGGGTGTTGCAACTAATGTTTCGGTTGTTGAATGTCCGTAGCCATGAATAATCATGGCAGCTTTCTCAATTTGCTTCACATCATCTGACTCAACAATATCAATAACATCGAAGCGCCCCATCGTTGCATAACTATCCTTCCAAGTCACCCCAGGACACTCACTCTTTATTTTTTCAGAGACTGTAGCGGCTAATTGCTTAAATTCGTTGGGATCTGTGAAGGCTTCAGAGGAAAACCGACTCAGAATAATGTAGGTTGCCATAGGACATCCTCCTTCAGTGGTATTTTTTACCCACAAGATAAACTTCCAGATTCTTTGACCTCGTTACTTTGATCTTGTTAAAGGACTGCGATCGCGAACTACTTTGGTCAAAAAAAGTTACAACAATCCGCAGGGTAGAATGAAGGCAGAAGGATAAAGTAATTTTTTTCCTTTATCCTTCATATTTCATTGCATCCATTGATATGCAAGGATATTCAAGAAAATACCATTGATTAACACCAATACCATCAACGCTATTTGATACCACTCAATCGGTCTCACAGTCATATCCATCGCAGCGTGCAAGAAATTCATTAAGGTGTAAAATACCGTCACACCAAAGTGGATGACTCTGTATGGATGTGAGTTGAGAAATACTGTTCCGAGAATTGCAATCATTGGTATTGCAAAAAAGCCTAACATCAACCAAGGATGTGATATCGGCATTTTGCCTTTGTAGGCAGGCATGGCAACATCTTCACCATACAGTACGGGCATAAAACCTAATTGGCTGTGAAAAACTATTCCAAATAAAAACACAGTCCAAAGAGCGATAATTTTTCCCTGAATACTTAAATCCATATATTTACCTCGTAAATTTAGTCTGCGACTGATGAATTCCTTTTTACGAGCTTTTAAGTGCTTTAATCTTTCTTTTGCATCACCAATTACTGAGCTAATGAAAGCACATAAAATATATGTTCATCTATTCATATTTTATCAATTGAAAATGAATTAATTAAGATAAACAGCAAAGTTTATGAAAAATTTTAAATATCAATGGGAAACAAAATGCCCAAAAAATGGGATTTACTTCTTCACATCATGCAATATTTACCACTGATAGCTAAATTAGTTGATTTGACTGAGCAATTCTCTAATTAAAATAACTCTATCGTGTCATTAGCACTAGAGTTACGGATTTTTATAAAAATACTTACAAAAGTCTAATAATGACTATTATTGTCTTAGAATCGAATTGCATTATCTTTTTGAAGAAAGTATCACTAAACCGATACAATATGCCCCGACACTGGCGGACTAACATTTAGTGACTCCTTTCATGAGTAAGCCCTTTATTACAAAATTTCTGTATCACTATTTTACTGAGTTGACTGTATATCTTTTGTTCGCTGTCTGTTACAAATAGTGTTGAAAAACGGAGGTGGCGACGGATGGTCAATCGCTTATACGTCGTCATGGTGATGCTTTTATGTGGGGTGATACCGCTGGTTGGATGCCGCCAGAGTTCGACACCCACATCTAAGAGTGACAAGCTGCAAATTATGGTCAGCATCGCACCGCAGAAGTACTTTGTGGAGCGTATTGGGGACGGTTATGTCACTGTAAACGTGATGGTTCCACCAGGGGCCGAACCCCATACATTCGAGCCAAAACCAGAACAACTCAAGGCTCTTAGCCGTGCCAAAGCCTACATGCGCATCCGCATTGACTTTGAGGAAGCCTGGATCGACAAAATCAAGGCGGCAAACCCTAAAATGCTGATTGTGGATACGACACAGGGCATCAAGCGGTTGCCGATGCCATCAAGCTATCAAGAGGCAGGAGAAAGACTTCATGCTGGCGAGGGCGAAAACCTCGACCCCCATATCTGGCTATCGCCGCAGTTGGTGAAAGTGCAGGCACAAACAATCTACAATGGGCTTGTGAAGTTAGACCCCAAGCACCAGGCAGCGTATCAAGCAAACCTAAAGCGCTTCATAGCAGATATTAATGGGCTGGATGCTGACATTCACAAAAATTTACAGGGGGTGAAAAACCGCAAATTTATCGTCTTCCATCCGGGATGGGGTTACTTCGCGCGTGATTACGGATTGGAAATGATACCCATTGAGGTTGGCGGGCAGGAACCCAGTGCCGCTGAACTGGCAACACTGATTACCAAAACTAACAAAGAGAACATCAAAGTGGTTTTTGCTGAACCGCAGTTTAGCAGGCAGGCGGCACAGACGATCGCCAAGGAAATTGGTGGGGAAGTGTTGCTCATCGATCCGCTATCGCCCGATTGGTTGAATAACTTGCGTCAAGTCTCCAATACCTTTGCCAGGGTTTTGAGTCAGGGTGGTGCATTTTCTCTGTGGGCGATCGCAATGATCAAGCAACCTACCCCTGTCAAGGTGTAAGTCTTGAAATGAGTTTTTCTTGGTGTCTTAGTGTCTTGGTGGTGAAAAAATCATTTTTGAAACACTAAGACACCAAGACACAAAGAATGAGATTTGGGTTCGTTTTTACCTACCTTGACAGGGCTAATCAAGCAACCGCCGGTAAATACCAATTTACCTCAGGAACAAAGGTAATATGCCATACATAACAAACACAGACATGCGACTAGAGGTGATTTCGATTCAGCACCTCTGGGCAGGGTACGACCATGAACCAGTGCTAGAAAATATCAACCTCTCGGTGAAGGAACTGGACTTTATCGGGTTGATTGGCCCCAATGGCAGCGGCAAAACAACCTTGTTTAAAGTTTTACTGGGTCTTTTAGCACCGATGCAGGGTGAGGTGCGGATTATGGGCATGAGCGTTAAAAAGGGGCGACGTTACCTTGGCTACGTACCTCAGACAGTGGAATTTGATCGGGCTTTCCCGATCAATGTGTGGGATGTAGTGCTGTTGGGACGGTTGGGAAAGCGGCAACTACTGCAACCCTACACCGCTAAGGACAAAGAATGTGTGGCTGAGGCACTCCGCAGCGTCGAGATGCTGCACCTGCGCGATCGCTCGATCAGCGAACTCTCCGGGGGGCAACGAAAGCGGGTTTATATTGCCCGTGCCTTGGCAACGGAACCCAAAATCCTACTTTTGGATGAACCGATGGCAGGTGTTGACCCCCATGTTGAGACGCATATCTACGAACTGCTGAAACACCTGAATGAACGCATCACGATTTTGATGATTTCTCATGATATTGGGGCGATCGCATCATGCGTGAAAACTGTGGGTTGCTTGAATCGACGGTTGTACTATCACGGTGAAAAACAAATTACACCGGAAATGTTGCAAATGGTCTACCAGTGTCCCGTTGATTTGATTGCCCACGGCATACCGCATCGAGTCTTCCCACGGCATTTAACAGAGGAGATCAATCGATGATCGAAGCATTGCAGTTCGACTTTATGCGGAATGCCCTGATTGCGGGGGTACTGGTCAGTATTGCCTGCGGTATTATCGGTACTTTTGTGGTCATCAACCGTATCGTTTTTATCAGCGGCGGCATCGCCCATGCAGCCTACGGAGGTATCGGACTGGGATACTTCTTCAAATTTAGCCCCGTGTTAGGTGCAGTCATCTTCAGCATCCTGGCGGCGTTGGGGATGGGTATCGTGCAGCGCCAAACCCGGCAAAGGGCAGATACCATTATCGGCGTGATGTGGGCGATAGGTATGGCTGTAGGGATTATTTTGGTGGATCTGACAGAAGGCTACAAGGCAGATTTGATGAGCTATCTTTTTGGCAGTATTTTGGCTGTCTCTAGCAATGACTTGTCAATCATGCTGGGGCTTGACATTATCATCATTGCACTGGCAGCTTTGTTCTACAAAGAATTACTGGCAATTTCTTTCGACGAGACATTCGCCACTGTAGCCAATGTGCCAGTTAATACAATTTACCTGACCTTGATGTGCATGATTGCCCTGACAGTAGTGATGATGATGCGAGTAGTAGGGCTAATTATGGTAATTGCTTTGTTGACTATGCCAGCAGCGATCGGCGGTCAATTCGTCAAAGATATGCGGAAGATGATGGTATTAGCAAGTATCTTGGGGATGTTTTTTACTACAGTCGGGTTGTGGCTGTCGTACTCTCTCAATCTCACCTCTGGCGCGACAATTATTTTAGTTGCTGGCGCAGTTTATTTGCTAAGCGTTGCAGTACAGCCATTGCTGCGACGCATTCAACCCAAACGCGCAAAAATGGATTAGAGCGAATGGCACTAAGTTAACGATTGGGGCTGATGTGGAGAGGGGAAATTCCCCGCGTCCCCGTGTCTGCCTTATCTTAGTACAGCTTTGCGTAAAATCGTAGCTTTTTTAAACGCAGAGGAGCGCAGAGTAACCGCAGAGGGGCGCAGAGTCTTTCCAAAGAGAATTCGTTACGAATTTGTGCAATATTGTACTTAGTACCATTCGGATTAAAGTACTGTATCACTTGCTAAACGCCCATCCTCCATATGTAAAATCCGGTCAGCAACATCCAAGATGCGGTTATCGTGAGTTACTAACAAGATTGCACATCCCTGCTCCTTTGCCAACTGCTGCATAATTTCCACTACAGCCCGACCGGATTTGCTATCTAACGCCGCGGTTGGTTCATCTGCTAGCACCAATTGAGGTTGGCTAACCAAAGCACGAGCAATGGCTACGCGCTGTTTTTGACCGCCGGAAAGATTTTCTGGATAGTAATCCATACGATCCCCCATGCCTACAGCCTGTAATATAGAGGCAGACTGAACCACACGCTCTTCTAAGGGGATATCTTTGTGCAAGCGTAAGGACATACCCACATTTTGCTGAGCCGTAAGCGACTCCAGCAGGTTGTGCGCTTGAAAAATAAGACCAATGTGCCTGCGAACGTGTACCAGTTGCTTTTTGCTGGCGCCATAGAGTTCTTGACCCAATATTTTGACACTACCCTCCTGTAGCGATCGCAAAGCACCAATAATAGTGAGTAATGTTGTTTTACCACTTCCCGAAGGCCCTGTGAGAATCACAATTTCGCCAGGATAGATGTCTAAATTCACATCCATCAACACTGGCTTACGCAACTCACCCTTGCCAAAGGCGTGATTGAGATTGCGAACAGCAACTACAGGTTCCCATTTGTCATTTGTCATTTGTCATTTGTCATTTGTTGTTCGTTGTTTGTTCCAATCAACTACCACTAACCACTAACCACTAACCACTAACCACTAACCACTAACCACTAACCACTAACCACTAACCACTAACCACTAACCACTAACCACTAACCACTAACC
>NZ_JACAEU010000082.1:0-15396 GCF_013388695.1 Fischerella sp. | reverse complement strand
CTGCGTGGGTGAAGAAACTCCTCCAAGTAAGTCGAGTCGTAGAAAGAGGAAACCCAAAGAGTGATCTTTGGAATCTCCCGCTACACCCGCAAGGGTTAGCGGTGAGAGGATGTCAAAGAGCTAATCTATGATTGATGTTGTTCACAAAACAAAAGTAGAATATGGTGATTTTCAAACACCATTGGAGCTAGCTGAAAGGGTGTGTCAGAAGTTGATAGAACTTGATGTTAGCCCTGATGCAATAGTTGAACCAACGTGCGGAGTTGGTAACTTTATCGAGACTGCTGCACATCTATTTAAATCAGCGTATAAGATTGTTGGAGTCGAAATAAATTCAGATTACCTACAAGCATTTGAAAGAAAAAAAATCATACAAGACAAAAGAGTTGAGATCAGACATGGAGATTTTTTCCAATTTGATTGGTCATCACTAATAGATCATTTAAATGGAAAAATACTAGTGCTCGGTAACTTTCCTTGGGTAACTAACTCACAGCAAGCAATAATTGGCGGTGCAAACCTACCTAGAAAGAGTAATTTTCAAAATCATGATGGCTTAGACGCAATTACAGGTAAAAGTAATTTTGATATTTCAGAATGGATGTTAATACAAGCTATTCACTGGCTACAGAATCGCGATGCATATCTTGCGATGCTTTGTTTGCTCCTTGGAAAGTTGCAATTTGTGGGCTTTACAAGAAATTAGGCTTCAGGTTTGTAGAGAAGATTGCTAATAAGCCTGTTATTTTTGACGATACCGTTTACTTTCTTAGTTTTGATAATGAGGATGTTGCATACAAAACATTTGAGCTTTTAAATTCTCAAGCAGCAATAGACTTCTACTCATCCTTAATCTTTTGGGACGAAAAGCGTCCAATTAAATCCGGTATCCTAAATAGCTTGAATTTAAACGTGTTGTTAAAAACAGCATTTTAATTAGGTGATAGTTTCTTCTCAGGATGCATCATAACTCTTAATTACGAGGAAAAAATAGCGATATTTTGACACAAAACAAAAGACGCAAAGGAATTTATCACTCTGCGTCCCTCTGCTTTTAAATCTACTACCACACTGAGAGCGATCGCTCTTGCACCACGCGCTTATACACCTCTTCTGTTTGCTTGCCTAATTTAGGCCAGCTAAATCTTCGCTCTAAATCTTCATAAGCGTTATCAATCAACCATTGTCGATAGCCGGGGTTTTTCAGCACTTCCAAAATTCCCCACGCTAAGGAATCAGGATTATTTGTGTAGGTAACAATGCCCGTTTTCGTATGTTGCACTACTTCCGGAAAACCTCCTGTATCAGATACGACTACAGGAACGCGGGAAGCGAAACTTTCTAATGCCACAATTCCAAAGGGTTCGTAGAGACTGGGGAATACGGCACAGTCGGCGATAGTTTGAAATTTATCTAAGTATTCGTCGGTAATAAAGCCGGTAAAATAGCATTTATGCCAAATTCCCATATCCCAGGCTTGTTTCTTGAGATGGTCGGTGTTACCACCACCAATAATCACAAATTTAACGTAGCCTCCCATCTCCCCCAGCACTTTGGGAGCAGCAGCTAGCAGCAAGGATACACCTTTTTCATAGGTCATGCGACCGACGTAGTAAACGATTTTTTCGCCGTCCTCAGCGAATTGGCGGCGAAAATCATGGGCGTGAAAATCTTCGTGATGGCGTTTCTTTTCTGGGCGGATACCGTTATAAATAACGTCTATCTTATCCCAAGGACTGTGTAGCGCTTGTTCTACTTCCCGGCGCATGTAGTCAGTGCAGACAATAATTCGCCAAGCGTTGTAGGCTAGAAGTTCCTCTTTGCCACTTATATAACGTTGGGTATCCGTGTAGATACCGTTATAGCGTCCGTGTTCAGTAGCGTGGATTGTAGCAATCAGAGGGATTTTAAAGGTATGCTTGAGGGCGATCGCGGCGTCTCCCACTACCCAATCATGGGCATGGATAATATCAAACGGGCCTTCCTCCGCTATCAATTTTCCGCCATGACTGCCCATGCTTTCGTTCATGTTCACTACCCAGTGGAAAAAGTCGTTACCACCAGCTACGGGAACGCGATGCACCCGCACTCCTTCCACTACCTCATACATAGGTGCATGACCGAACTCAGGCGTAATGAGGTGGATCTCATGCCCTAACTTTGCCAGTTCCGGGTACAACTCCGACACATGACGCGCAATTCCTCCCACAATACGGGGCGGATATTCCCAACTCAGTATTAGTATCTTCATTTGATGCAATCCCCTAGCCTTTACAAATTTCCAAAATTATTAACATATCTAAATTTAGAAGTTTGTTTCTGGCAATGAGTGTTTTTTCCTTACTTTTTAGATTTTTTTTATAATTGAAAAAAGTAATGATAGTAACACTTTTTGCCAGCCAATATAGTCAACATCAAGTTGCCGATTGTTTGGAAAGCTGCAACTGTTGACGGAATTTTAACCAAGCTGCTGTTGCTTGTGTGTCCGAACTGGCAGCTTTTTTTAATAGAATAACGCCATCTTGAAAGCCTATAATTCCATATTCGCGATTATTGGTTAGCTGGTCAATCAGTGTCACCAAATCTTTTAATAGGCGGCGATCGCTTTTAAATGCGACTTGATATTTTTGTAATTGCCAAAGGTCGGCGATCGCATAATCTACTTTTATGACTTCTTTGGCATCATTGCCTAATTCTAGGGCAGGCAAGCGAAGAATTTCTCGCCTGCTGGAAAGATGGGGGACAAGGTAGGTAGTAGCAGAAACACTGGTATTTGAGGGAATTTGCGCCAGCAAAGGGCGCATCTGAGCCACGTGTTGCCATTGTTGCGGTAGCGACACATATATCCAAGGTTTTACTGAATCAGGGATGAGAAAGTAAAAAGTCCGATTTGGGTTGGATGTAAAGGTAAAAAACAGGGACAGGCAAATACAAACCACCCAAAAGCGGCGCAATGATGGTTTAAATTTTTGCTGACGCTGCGACCACCAGAGAATTGACCCGTAAAATAATCCTGGCACCACAGTTAAGGCGTAACGAATCGTAATTGCTAAAACAGATTCTCCCTTGCCCAGTAATAACTTTAAAAGCGGAAAACCAGCTATCATCCAAGAACCAGGAGCAACAGCAGGGACAAACGCCAAGGGTAACCAATGACCAAGTAAATACTTAATTGTTCTGTCTATTGGCGTCACTAATTCTACTATCAAGCGCAGAGGATTGCTAATCATCCCCCAAATAATTTCTAGGGTGGAAGCTTCCTCACCATCGGCATATTGTCCAAACCGTTCTAACATGAACCGTTGCGAAATATCTTTAGAAAACAACGGCATAATTAGATTAGTCAGCGCCAACATATAGCCAAAACTGAGGACACAGACGCCAAATCCAGCGCGGGGAAAGCGTTTGCTTAAAATCATGTAAACTCCCACACCAAACAGACCCACACCTGCATCTTCTCGCACAGCCAAAATTAAAACAGCCATCAGCCAAAACAACCACCACCAGCGCTTTTCCATTGCCAGCAGTAGGGTAAACACAAACAAAGGAATCTGGCTGATGTCGTGAAAGTTACTTAATGTCGGGCCTATTACCGCATTAGCACCATAAAAGCTAGCGGTAATCATTACTGTCAGTGGTGGTTGGAGATATTGTCGCGCCAATACGTACAAAACTAAACCCGCCGCTGTGATGAGTGTTACTTGCAGGACTGTCAAAGTAACAGGAGAGGGGAATAAAGCATAGATTGGTAGCCACAGTAACAAAGCTGGAGTAAAGTGTTGACCGAGACGATGGTAATAAACTGTGGCAACTTCCCCTGCATGGACAACGTTTGTAGATAGACTCGAAGAAAGGGAACTTTGAAAAAAGCGACCGTGCAGGTTATTCCAAAAAACTTGGTTAAAAATGCCTTGGTCAAAGGAAGCGTAAAAACTATAGTAGCGGTGCAGGGTAAACAACAGACACAGGAAAAAAAAGAGTCCTGCTAATAGCAACACTGTACTGGTTGCACTACCTGCCTCTAACTTTAACTTTGACGTTACTTGCGGCTTTTTTTGCATGTTCGACCACATCACTCACTCACCCAAGATCAGGCAAGGGTAAAAATTATCGAAAAAATAATTGTAAAACGTTAAGTGTTGTTTGTTGTTTGTTAGTAGTTGGTTGGAACAAACAACAAACAACCCTTCGGGTTCGCCAGTCGCTCATGGGGGGAACCCCCTTTGGAGCGCGCTGGCTCACTACCAACAAACAACACTCAAACTCACACAATCTATTAGAGAATAAAGTTAAGTTGTAATTGTTCCTGCCTGCAAAATGCCTACCTTACTTGCGGATGTGCAAAATTTGCTTTCTGACCTGATTACTCGCTATTCATCTCGGGTAGATTATCTGATGATTCGCTTGGAAGAAGCCGAAGATACAGATATCTTGTTGCGTGGCGACAAGGTAGAAACCCTCAGCGAAGGCATTTCTATTGGTGGACACATCCGCGCTTGTCATAAAGGTGGGTGGGGGTTCAGCAGCTTTAACCACCTGACGACAATTCAAGATCGCCTCGAAGAAGCAATTTCTGCCGCGCGAATGGTTGGTGATGAAGAAACCATACTTGCTCCCATCAAACCAGTGCAAGCTGTGTGCCAACTACCACTCACTGGTACTGACCCCCGCAAAATTTCCTTGAGTAGAAAAAAAGAATTGTGCGATCGCTACTCTGACCTCCTCAAAAGTGTAGATCGCCGCATTACTACTACTTCCGTGCGTTACGGTGACAGCAGTCAAAGAGTAATTATTGCTACTAGTGAAGGGACTTTCATCGAACAATCTTGGGTGGACATGGAAATGCGCTTTGCTGCTACTGCCAGAAACGGTGACACCGTCCAAACTGGCAGGGAAACCAGTGGTTCGCGCCAAGCTTTTGAAGATTTAATTGATTTAGATGCACAAGTCAAAAGCGCTGCACAAAGGGCAGTTGCAGCTTTATCTCTGCCATCAGTAAAAGGTAATACCTATACAGTTGTTATTGACCCTATTCTCACTGGTTTATTTGTCCACGAAGCCTTTGGGCATCTCTCCGAAGCAGACATGGCTTATGAAAACCCGGATCTCATGGAAGTAATGACTATAGGACGCAGATTCGGCCCTAAAGACTTGCAAATTTTTGATGGTGCTGACCCCAACGGACATCGTGGTAGTTATTTTTACGACGATGAAGGAACTCCGGCAACAACTACGCAGCTAATTCAAGATGGAATTTTGGTAGGACGCTTGCATTCTCGGGAAACAGCAGGCAAGTTGGCAGAAGCAGCTACAGGCAATGCTCGATGTCTTAATTATCACTATGCCCCAATTGTACGCATGACCAACACGTGGATCGAGAGGGGTAAAACACCTGTTGCAGACTTATTTAGTGAGATCAAAGAAGGAGTTTATGCCCGTAATTGGTTAGGTGGGATGACAAATGGGGAAATGTTCACCTTTAGCGCTGGGGAAGCGTGGATGATTAGAAACGGGAAAATAGCTGAACCAGTCAAAGATGTAACGCTTTCGGGGAATGTGTTTCAAACCCTGGCAGATATTGAAGCGATCGGCGATGACTTTTACTGGGATGAGTCTGGCGGTTGTGGTAAGGGTGGACAAAATGGTTTACCTGTGGGTTGTGGCGGGCCGAGTTTGCGGATACGGGATGTGGTTGTAGGCGGAGAAGCATGATGTTTGAAAATACTTTGTGTCTTTGTGCCTTGGTGGTTAAAAGAATCTTGAACCACAAAGACACTAAGACACAAAGAGATTTCTATAGTCTTGATTTGAATGGCATCTCAGTTAATGCTGCATCAACTTGTTTTAGTAATGCTTCCAAGGTGGAGGAATTATCTAAAATGACATCAGCACGCGCCGCTTTTTCTGCAATAGACATTTGGCTGTGAATTCTCGCTAGTGCTTGCTCTAAAGTTAAATTATTTCGCTGCATTAATCTTTCTAATTGTTGTTGCTCAGAACAATACACAACCCAAATTTCTGTCACTAAATCAGTCATTCCCGCTTCAAATAATAAAGGCACAACTAAGACTAGTGTTTTTGTGGTAGATGTAGAAATTTCTCCCTGAAAGCGATCGCGCACGTAAGGATGAATCAAATTCTCTATCCAGAAGCGTTCCTCGGGATTGTGAAAGATAATTTCACCAAGCTTTTGGCGATTAAGGTCGCCGTTTGCTAGTAAAATTTGTTTTCCGTAACGAAGGGCGATCGCATCGAGGATCGGTGAACCTACACAGACGGCATCTCGGGCATAAATATCTGCATCCAAAATTGGCAAATGATAAGCATTTGCCAAATAATTGGCAACAGTCGTTTTACCTGTAGCAATACCACCAGTTAAACCGATAATTCGTTTAGTCATTTGTGATTGGATAGTGGATAGTTGATAGTGATTAGTGGTAAAAACCAAATACTAACTACTAACCACTAACAACTAACTATTCTTTGCCCATTTAATCAATGCTTGGGTTAAACCCTCCAAAGTGTATTCTTCAGCTTCGACATCTACACGTCCGAATAGAGAACGACAAGTATGAGAAGTTTGTGGACCGATAGAAGCAATACAAACTCCCTCTAAGTAATTTGCAACTACAGAAGATTGGTTTTCCTCGGAGTGATCGGAAAATATCTTTTCTGCCAGCTGATTGAAAAATTGTACGGTTTTAGAACTGGCAAAGGTAATAATATCAACAGTTCCACTCTGCAAAGCTAATTCTGCCGAAGGAGGGGTACTACTCGGACAGCAAGATTGATAGGCTGGAACCTCTACCACTTCTGCACCTTTGGCGGATAATTCTCTAACCAAAGTTTCCCGTCCGCCGCTTTCTACTCTCGGAAATAAAATCTTTTTACCTGCAAGTTCTTCAGGGAAGTGTGCGACTAAAGAGTCGGCGACAAAGTTAGGTGGTATGAAGTCTGGTTGCAAACAGTGTTGTCTGAGGGTTTGGGCTGTTTTCTCACCAACGACAGCAATTTTAATTCCTGCTAAAGCACGAATATCTTTACCCTGTGCCAGCAGCCGTTCAAAAAAGTAATCTACACCGTTGCTGGAAGTGAGAATTAACCAGTCGAACTCAGATAACCGGGCGATCGCACGATCTAAAGCTTCCCAACTAGAAGGCGGGCCAATTTCTAGAGCAGGCATTTCGACGACATGTGCGCCTACTGACTTTAAGAGTTCTGCAAATTGACTCGACTGTCCTTCTGAACGTGTCACCAGAATTGTTTTACCGCTGAGGGGGAGACCGGACGTGCTTGAGATGGCAGAGGTAGAGTTGGAGAGGTTAGTAACCATATCTTGTGTTTTGGGAGTAGTGCGTTCTGGAGAATTATCTAAGTCTATATTCTCAGGTTGTAAGTATCTGCGTAACCCCACCACTTCTCCAATTAAAATCACCACTGGGGAGAGCGATACACCAGATGTTTGCTCCAAAATGGTTTCGAGTGTGCCTGTCCAGATTTTTTGCTGTGGGGTTCCTGCCCAACGAATAATCGCAATGGGTGTAGAAAGCGATCGCCCGTATCGCCGCAGCCGATAAATAATCTCAGCCAGATTCTGCCCTCCCATCAAAATTACTAATGTCTCTAACGCTGACAGCGCTTCCCAATCCAAAGCATCGGGATCGTGAGCAGTAAACACAGCAAAACAGCGACTCAGAACTGGATCTGTCAGCGGAATGCCTGCTAGTAAAGGTGCTGCTAAGGCAGAGGATATTCCTGGTACAACTTCAAACTCACAATCTGCGGCTTTCAAGGCTTCAATTTCGGCACTACAGCGACCAAAAATAAACGGATCGCCGCCTTTGAGCCTGACAATTTGTTTCCCCTGCTGACAATGTTTGACTAGTAACTTGTTAATCTCAGCTTGCGGCGTGCTGGGTTTGCCTCCACGTTTACCCACATCCAACTTTAGGCAGTCGGGTGATACTAACTGCAACAACTCGGCATCTACAAGGGCATCGTAAACCAACACTTGAGCGATCGCCAAAAGATTATAAGCTCTCACCGTCAGGTATGCCACATCTCCCAATCCTGAACCCACGAGGTAGACTTTGCCTTTTTGATTAGTCATGTTTATCAACCCAACGCGGCAAATACGGCATTTTCACCCCGTCCTGTACGGTTTACTGTACTTATCTTACCATGTCAAGTTATAGCAATCTTTTGTTACATTAAGTTATATTTGTTTACAACAGATAGCAATCAGGAGGGAGACATGACAGGAAGAGGCTTTACGATTAACGAACGCGGTCTACTCAACAGCTACGCCATTGAACCTAAGGTTTATGTTGAAGAAACTCCACGGGCTGGCTTCACCGAGTATGCTGAGAAACTCAATGGGCGTTTAGCAATGATTGGCTTTGTTTCACTGATCGCTTTAGAAGTTTTCACCGGACACGGCTTAATTGGATGGCTAACTAGCCTGTAAGCAATTCACAACCACAAATCATTAACAGTCAACAATAGAACAAAAGAGGGAACAGCAATGAAAACTGATTTTAACTACCCCAATAAGGACTTGCTTGGACCCGTTGTTTTTCGACCAGAGTTTAACAACTTTGAGAAAATCAATCTCAATCAAGCCTGGTCATTATTTTTCACCGCAGGTCAAGAAGACAAGACACTGGGACAAGAAATAGAATTCGGCTGGTTTTTCACCAACTTGTTAATTGCGGTTGGAATCGCTGGAAGTATTTGGGCTATCTACTTCAGGAACTTCGTATAAATAGGGTTGTGTGTTACATCCAAGAAAATTATTAGAAGTCCTGGTTGTCAAAACCAAGACTTCTTTTCGCATTTATAAATCATCTTTATTAAAGGTTGAAGTATTTTTTCGATTCATAAAAATTATCAATTTGGTTAAGTTGTGTTGAGTTTACGCGAAATTTTCTCAATTGCAAGACGAGATTTCTTGATTTTAGCGCTTGACCAAAAACAGGCACTTTTGATAATCTAATATTCTTGAGTATAGTGGGATGTTTTTGACTTTTTTTATGTGCCTCAAGTAAAGTCAATCTTCACCCACTAAATTAAGAATCTTTTGACGCTGAAGATATTTGTTGCAATAGCCGTTGAATTTGTGCGGCTTTTTCGGGTTGGCGCTGTTTTTGGAATAGATCGCTAGCTTGTTGCAGGATAGTAATTGCTTCCTGTGGTTTTTGTTGTTGCATCAAAGCTTGAGCCAAGCGCAAATAAGCATCGATTTTTTTAGGGGCACGACGAATCACTTCTTGAAATTCGGAAATTGCTTCTTCAATTTTATCTTGCTGCATCAAAGTATCACCTAACAGCAAATGAACCGCATCATTAGTAGAGTTGATAGCAATTACTTGGCGAAAAGCTGCTTCTGCGCCTTGGTAATCTTTTTGCTGATAAAGATTTATGCCTTTTTGGAAGTAGTTGGCAGTAATTAAAGTTTTCCAAGCAAAATAACCAAGGAAAAAGATGCTAAATATGACTGCGACAGTGGCGAAAATAGAAGTGTATTGTTCTAGCATACAGTCAAATGTGCATAAATGAAGAACCACAGATACACACAGATTCATAAGCAATTGAATCTGTTTAAGCCAAAAGACAAGCGATAGGAAAAATTAGATACTCGATAAAAAACAGCTTCCAAATGAATTGATAGAAACGGGCGATCGCACTTTTTTCTTGCATATCTACTTTTCGACTCCGCCACCAGATCGCACCCAGTGCGGCTAGATGAGTAATCACCAAAAATACAGCATTCACTTCAGCTAGACGTAGCAAGCCAACTAGAATCATTCCCAGGTAACACACAGTTAATACCCAAAGGGCAAGATTAAACACTGCCTGCTTGCCGAGTTGGATAGTGAAAGTCTTGATATTGTATTGCAGATCGCCTTCCATGTCGGGGATATCTTTAAAAATAGCGATCGCAAACGTAAATACCAAAATAAACACCGTCAGCACCCAAACCGCTACAGGAATAGGTGGAATAAAATTATTTTGTTCCAGTACCCAACTAAAGTGTAAAAATAACCCTAAATTAACAATTGCCCCCCGCACCGAAAAAATACACAATGCCGCCCAAAAAGGAAACCGTTTTAAGCGAATTGGCGGCAAAGAATAAGCTGTGCCAATTCCTAAACTAATCGTCACCATTCCGAACAAAAACTGACCGCTGAGCCAAGCCAAAACTAGCGCTAAAATGCCAGTGACTGCTACTATAAATTTTCCTGTCCGCTGGGAAAACTCACCAGAAGCTAGCGGTAAATGCGGCTTATTAATCTTGTCAATCGCCACATCTTCTAGTTGATTTAACCCCACAATATAAACATTGCCACACAAACAAGCAATCCATGCTGCCAAAGGAGGAAATAGGGTTGGGGGTTGGGAGAATGGAGAAGAATTAGAATTACCAACAGCAACTGCAATTAAATACAAACCCAACACACTTAAACTCGTACCAATAATCGTATGTGGGCGAGAGAATTTCCACAAAGCGTAAAGCCAACTATCTCGAAAACTTGGCTGTGAAATTTCAGTCATAGTATTTGTTAGTAGATAGTAGTTACTAGTTAGTAGGTGGTAGTAATTAGTAGATAGTAGTTAGCTTTTGACCACTAACCACTAACGACTAACCACTAACCACTAACATTTCTTTCCACACAACAGTCCAAACCGAATTAACCCACGCTCATAGCCACGACGCATCAACCCCAAAGACAGCGCCCCAATAATCGTACTCCAACCCGATCGCAGCAATCCAAAAATCGCCCTTGGAGTTAGCGCCGAATCAATCACGACATTCCAAAATGGCGCTACCGCTTTTGACCAATCAGCGGTGCGGATATTTTGTAATCCGAGTTGATGGGCGATCGCTTCATACTCCGGCAAAGAAATCACATACGGCAAACAATACACTCGATAAATCTTCGCCAAGTGCTGCTGCTCATTATTCGTCAGTGGTGACTCATTCGTTGGGCGATGACACCAAGTCACCATAACCAAAGTTCCACCTGGTTTTAGCACCCTGTAGCACTCTTGCATAAACTTGACTTTATCCGGCATATGTTCGCCACTTTCGAGTGACCAAACCAAGTCAAAAGAATTCTCGGCAAAAGACATTTCTTGAGCATCTGCCACCTGAAAATTAGTTCTGGTACTTAAACCCAATTCCTCAGCCCGTTCCCTTGCTCTAGCAGCTTGCACGGGACTCAGAGTAATACCCGTTGCCCTAGCATGAAATTTTTCTGCTAAGTAAAGGGAACTACCACCAATTCCACAACCCACATCCAGGACGTTTTCAGCTTGCTGTACATCTGCCCATTGGAGGACTTCTTCAATTAAGTCAATTTGTGCCTGCCGACGGTCTTTTTTTTCTGTACCATCTGCACCATAGTAACCGTGGTGCATGTGTTCGCCCCATACTTCCTCCCACAAACCGGAGGAAGCATCGTAAAATTCCTGAATTTGTTTGTAAAGAGTTGCGCTCATGAACAAAGCGGTGTTAAGACAAGGCAGAATTTAAAAACACATACTCGTAGGCTACCATGTGTGTTTTTAATTAGATTAGGGTATTTTTGCTGCCAGGGAGTCACAATCCTGTCCAAAATCTCTGGCGTTGTTTGTTTTTTTACCTAAATATGACTGTTTCTCGAACAATTTGCTTGGGATTTCTGGCACTCATCACAGTAGGAACTCTCCTGCTAATGATGCCTTTTTCTACCAGTAGCGGTACGTGGAATGACCCAATTGTAGCCCTGTTCACTTCGACTTCCGCAGTTTGTGTCACGGGTTTATCTGTAGTTGATCCAGGTACTTATTTTTCCTTCTGGGGTGAGTTGTGGATTGTGCTATTGGCGCAGATTGGCGGGTTGGGTTACATGACAACTACAACCTTTTTGATTTTGCTAATTGGGCGTAAATTTGATTTACGGCAAAAAATCGCCATTCAACAAGCCTTAGATCGTCCGGGGATGAGTGGTAGCACTCAAATTATTCGCTCAATCATTGCCACAACGTTGATTTTTGAAATCACTGGAATATTTTTACTATTACCAGCGTTTGTTCCAGATTACGGTTGGGATAAAGGACTGTGGTTAGCAATTTTTCATAGTGTTAACGCTTGGAATAATGCTGGTTTTAGCTTGTTTAAAGATAGCTTAATTGGTTATCAGTCTTCGCCTTTAGTTGTTTTCACCGTTACAGGATTAATTATTTTTGGTGGTATAGGTTATCAGGTAATTTTAGAAATCTATATGATGATACGCGATCGCTTGCGGAAAAAAACTGAACATATAGTTTTGTCTCTAGATTTTAAAGTTGCAACCAGTACAACACTTGTGCTGTTAGTTTTGGGAACCATTGCATTTTTCTTGGTAGAGTTACGCAACTCTAAAACGTTTGTAAATTTGGATTTATTTGATAAATTATTAGTTGCTTGGTTTCAATCTGTTACTCCCAGAACTGCTGGATTTAATACTATTGATATTGGTCAAATGACAACAGCAGGTCTATTTATTACAATTGCATTTATGTTTATTGGTGCAAGCCCAGGAGGTACAGGAGGCGGTATCAAAACTACAACTTTGAGAGTACTTACCAGCTGTACTAAAGCAATTCTTCAAGGCAAAGAAGAAGTTTTATTATATGAACGAAAAATAGCATTATCTTTAGTTTTAAAAGCTGTTGGCGTATTGATTGGTTCTGTCGCAACAGTTATTATCTCTACAATTTTAATTACTTTAACAGACCCAGAATTAGACTTTATTCAAATATTATTTGAAGTAGTGTCAGCCTTTGCTACCGTGGGACTTTCTACTGGCATTACCGGTAGTGTTTCCATAGCAGCAAAGTTGATATTAATTGTCACGATGTATATAGGCAGGGTGGGTGTGTTATTGCTGATGTCAGCTATCTTAGGAGATCCACGCCCTAGCAGAGTTCACTATCCAGAAGAAAACTTACTTGTGGGATAGTTGTTGATTGTTGGTTGTTGGTGATTAGTAGTTAGTAGTTAGTAGAAAAACCAACAAGTGACCAATGACCAATGACCAATGACTAATGACTAATGATTGATAAAATATGAAATATCAGGTAAAAATACACTTTTTTATTTCTTCGGTAGAACCGAAGTTTTGACCTTAATCAGGGAGAAACAACAAAGGTAACAACTGTGAATCTGTCATCACTATCGTTTTTTCGCAGTCTGCGTAAAGATAATCATCAATTTGCCGTGATCGGTTTAGGTCGTTTTGGTCGAGCTGTCTGTTCAACACTCCACAAGTTAGGATATCAAGTGTTAGGAACAGATGTTGATGAAAAGCGAGTATACGAAGCATTGACCGAGCAAATAGTCGGTCATGCTTTGCAAATAGACTCAACAGAACCGGCCGCACTCAAAGAAGCAGGAATTTTTGAATTTGATACCGTCATTATTGCAATTGGAAATTACATTCAGGAAAGTATCATCACTACTCTGAATGTCAAGGAGGGAGGTGTACCCCACGTAGTGGCAAAAGCTTCCAGTGAAGTTCACCGCAAGCTATTACAGCGAGTAGGGGCTGATTATGTTGTGTTTCCTGAGTTTGAAGCAGGATGTGCGCTGGCGCGATCGCTCACTAAACCATCAATCTTAGAAAGATTTGACCTTGACCCAGATCACAGTATTGTAGAGTTGATTGTTCCTGATGAATTTCACGGCAAAACGATTGCCGAACTACAACTTCGTAACCGCTATGGCTTGAATTTACTAGCGGTAAGCCATGATGGAAAATTTCAAATTAATCCCTATCCCAACCAACGTCTTGAACGCGGTTCAGCAATTGTAGTTATCGGCTGCAACAAGGATATTAATCGTTTGCCGATTTAAATTGGTTAGTGGTTAGTGGTTAGTGGTTAGTGGTTAGTGGTTAGTGGTTAGTGGTTAGTGGTTAGTGGTTAGTGGTTAGTGGTTAGTGGGAATAACAAACAACTAAGAATCAATTCTACCTACTATCTACTATCTACTATCTACTATCTACTAACTACTATCTACTAACTACTAACTCTATTGCAAAGCCGCAGGTACTTCTAAGAGAAAGGCACCTCTTCGGGGTTAACTTGCTCCTGGGTAGGAGTATCTTGTTGGCTCGGTTTCTCTTGTTGTTCAATCGAAACAGGCTCATCAGGAGTTTCTGTTTCAGCCTGAGAGGGAGTTGCAGCTTGACTGACTTGAGGTTGCTTTGGTTCTTGCATCTGGGCAACTTGCTGCATTAATTGTTCAACTTTGTCAGCTTGCTGGATGTTACCTTGTTCGCGGTACTGGTTACGCGCACGTTTAAAAGCACCGCTAGCTTTTTTAAACTCGCCTTGATTGTACAAAGCTACTCCCAAGTTGTAATAAGCTTCAGCATTTTTGGGAATGCGGCTAATAGCTGTTTGATAAGTGGCGATCGCTTCAGAAGTTTGACCTTGCAGAGCCTGAAGACTACCCATATTATTGTAAGCCACAGCATTGTCAGGGTTTAACTTTAAAGCTTGGCGGTAGGCTGCGATCGCTTCTTCTAATTTTCCTTGCTCTTGCAGGGCGATCGCTAAATTAAAATAAGCATTGGCATTGCTGCCATCTAGATTAATTGCTTGCTGATAAGCTGCGATCGCCTCATCAGAATGTCCTTTTTCATACAAAACCAAACCCAAATTATACTGGGCATCCGCTATTACTGGGTTGATAATCAAAGCTTGGCGGTAAGCGGTAATTGCGGCTTCGGCTTGTCCTTGTTTATGCAAAGCCAAGCCCAAGTTATAATAAGACTCGCCAAAATTGGGATTCAGCCTAATCGCCTCTGCATACTCTTGCACCGCTGCGTCCAAGCGGTTTTGCTGCAACATAATACTGCCCAAGTAATTGCGTGCGGGAGCAATTTTGGGATCTATCTGCAAGGCTTGGCGGAACGCAGATTCTGCACCCTGTAAATCTTTGCGGTGATAGCGCATCACCCCCTGCTGAAAAAAGCTGGCTGCATCTAAATCCTGAGAAACAACATTTTGTGCCAGCAGCTTGCTTCCTGGTAATTCAGTTATTGTTGGTGTGACTAACACCAAAACCGCAGAGGAGCAGAATAACACAGCCTTGCGTATACCGTAAATCCACTGACAGACTTGATATGTTTGAGACATGATTGGCGACCTGCACTGATTGCTAGATGCTCATAAAGTCAGAATACCCAGTATGCCAGTGAAAATTGAACTGTTACATATTTAATTTTCGAGGCTGGAGGTTAGAGATCAATACAGTTCAGTTAAGGATTGTCCATAGTAATTACGTGTGTGTAGAGACGTTGCAATGCAACGTCTTTACAAATTTTATCGTTAGTCAAATTATCTTATACCGATTCAAAAAATGTT
>NZ_JACAEU010000081.1:0-61608 GCF_013388695.1 Fischerella sp. | reverse complement strand
TGTACTTGTAGGCTTTTAACACTGTGCTTACCAAACTATATCTACTATGGTAAACTAAAGGCATACAAAAGTAAAGTCGCCCTAGAAGGGCGAGGTTTTAAACCCATTTTTCTGATAACTTCTTAGTGTCCTTTATAAATATAGAAGCGATCGCAGCAAGCTTCAGCTTCAAGGATAACCTCATATGCAGCAAGTGGATATTGTTAAAGCATCCAAATCATTATCGGAACTGATTGAGGCTGTAATTGGAGGCGAAGAGGTGATTATTACTCGCGAAAATCAGCCCTTAGTCAGGTTAGTGGTGATTTCTGAAACTAAGCCTCGCCCCCAGTTTGGCAGTGCTAAAAACTTGATTGTAATGTCTGAGGATTTTGACGAACCTTTGGAAGATTTCAATGAAGTCTCACGGTTGTGGTAAGAAGACATCATTTGGAGCAAGGGAGCGATCGTAGTTACTGATGCTTCAACTTTTTACGATATTAAAAGTATGGATAATTTCCATAATATTCCACCTGAACAACCAGCCGAAGTGTCACTTGACTTAGCCAGAGTTAACGAAGAATCATGGCCCCACAGCATTGAATACCAAGATCTCATTGCATTTGGAGCGACAGGTGGTGAATCAATCATCGCAGCTAGCAAGTAACAGAGGTGAATACATTGTCAAATCGCCACGCCTCTCAACCGCAAGTAACATCAAAAAAGTGTCACCTCAGCATCCAGCATTGCTAGCGGATGCTCACCATCTAACCATGACACCTGCGCTTCCAACTTATCACAGCACTCACGCACAAGTCGCAAGCCTTCTTCTGTTGAAAGTTGAGCAGTCGCAGGTGTAAACTCTTGCAGAATCTCCGCTTCTATCGTCTGGTAATTATCTAACTCGGATCTCAGCTTTGTCAGGTATTTCGCACCCTCGCCGCCGTCCCCGATCGCAAACTGCAAAATTGAATCTACGTAAGCCTTGACTCGGGGATGCTTGACTCCCACCGTAGCAGCCGCATACAGTAGGTCTCCATTTAAATACTCAAAATCTGGAACCCAAAGGCGATCGCCACTCAATTCAAAAGTATGCAATCCTTTTGCTGGTCTAACTGTCAGTTGATCGCGTCTGACTCGATGGGCGGCATGGCAAACTAGTGAAATTACTGCTAATATAATTGATGGATAGTTACTGTCTATACATCTTATTTCCACTGTGCCGAGTCTGTTGAGGCGCACTGGGTTCCAAGCTGATTTGAGTAAGCTTCCTCCCGCCTCCCAGAATCGGTGACGTTCGATTCCGGCTTTATCCATTGCTTGCAGCCAAGCGTAGTAACGGCTGAATTGTTGTTCTACTAAGCTCTCAACACAATCAGCATAGGGCATTAGTCCCCCCACTGGCTGCAAATGGGTGTAAACTCCCTCCCAGCCAAAGGTTTCACTCCCCCGGTAACGAATTGTATGCGAGGCTAACCCAATCGCCAGTCCTTCATAAAAGGGACATGCCCTTGCCAAAGATATCAGCGCTGAATCCAACGCTGTAGCCAAGTTATAGATATTGAGTAGTTCCTCTCGCTCCGTGGCTGTAGAGTTGTAAGATACAGCCACGCGAGTATCAATCACCCCAGGCGGAACTTCTAAATGCAGGTGCGTACCCGTACATTTTCCAGCGTGCAAAAATCTTTCGTAGCCAACAGTCCGCGCTTGGATGTGGTAGTTGGGCTGATCTCGCATCACTGGCATGATATGCAAGGGATAGCTAGACAGGGGATAAAGCCGCAAACCCATCTGTCGCGCCACAGCCAGGGCCAATTTCAAATTTTTGAGATACTCTGTTGCTAGTTCCGTGCCACTATAAGCTGGAGGCGTGTTAATCTCCACCATGCTTTTGACGAATTCCGGCACAAAATATTGAGGATTGCAATTTCGTGCTTCTGCCAGCAAATGACAACCTTGCAAGAATTCATCGGCGCGATCGCTGATGAAACCCGCCTCATCTACTAAGAAAAACTCTTGCTCAAGACCAATGCGACGCTCTACCACATTCATTTCCCAACCCTCTAGCTAGTTGGGTTACAGCTACTTAGGCTTTAGCCTATCTCACTAGATAACCGATAAATTGTTACTTTCAATACAGAATTTTACCAGCTTTATGGATTTTAGCATAACCAGGTCTGATCGTAAGTAGAGACGCGAAATTTTGCGTCTCTACATTATTTTTCACGCTTAGATCTAGAGAGTAGCCCTGTCAAGGTGGGTAAAAAACGAACCACTATCTTAGTAAACAAGACTATTTTCCTCTTTGTGTCTTTGTGTCTTTGTGTTTCAATCATTCTTTTTTCACCACCCTCCGGGTACTCTACGAGAAGCCGCCCACAAGGGGCGTCTACGCCAGCCCCCCCTAAAGGCAGAAACCAAGACGCGGGCTGGACTCACCAAGACACAAAGACACCAAGAAAAATCCATTTCCATGACTCACACCTTGACAGGGGTAGGTCTAGAGAGTGCAGAGTTATATCTGCATTGCAATTTAGCAGTCACCGATCAAAAAATTGTTTTGACATGTTAGAGGTGACACTCTATTCTAAAAAAGAAAAATTATTGATTCGGTAAATGGCAATGAGTGACGCAAAATCTACAGAATTGCCTCTTTGGGTTCAGGATAGAGAAATTGTCCTTGCCAATGACAAAGGAGTAGAGTGGCGAGAAGGAAAACGTCCAGATTATACCTACACCAACCAATTTCTTCATAAAGAAAGTAAATTTCAGCATCCAGAAGGTTCTTTAGAGGCGATCGCTCAAAACTTAGTCCGAACCTTTGAGATGGAAGCTTCTCATAAAACGAATCCCCAACAGTGGCTTTCCATTGTCACTGATAAGTTTAGAATGAGTAGCAATGGCGGAGCGCAGTTCACTGCTGAGGAAGTAGCAAAAGAAGGAACTTATAACCTCTTTTTAGGTGAAAGTGAACAGTATAGTTCCAAATCAGAAACGTTTGAATCTTCATTTGAGCTTTTTCACAATGCTTTTCCCAATGGCTTTTTGTGGGAACTGATAGAAGTGCTGGCGGGGCCACCAAATGTTACCTTTAAGTGGCGGCATTGGGGTAAATTTAGTGGCAGCTACAAAGATTATGCTCCTACAGGAGAAACAATAGAAGTAGTAGGAGTAAGTATTGCTCGCGTGACTGACGACTTAAAGATAGAATCTTTGGAGCATTATTTTGATAATAGTGCCTTCCTGCAACAATTAACCGCAGGTGGTTGTCCATTCCACTCACAAAATCAGAGCGATCGCTAACTTCTAAGCCAGTGAGTGCAGATAAACATAACTATGAGGTTGGTTAGTAGTTAGTAGTTAGTAGTTAGTAGTTAGTAGTTATTTGTTGGTTGTTAAATTTTCCAAACAACCACCAACTATCAACTAAGAACAAAATCTAATCACTAACTATTATCACGATGAATACATTTTTCTATAGAGAGACCTTTTCCTTTAGAGAAAGGTCTTTTTTTATGTACTTAAATTGTAGGGTGCGTTAAAGCAGCGCGTAACGCACCGCCACGCTAGTGTTACGTTACTGAATTGTGATGTCTTGATGATATAAGTAAAAATACGCTAAATCCTATAGTAATAAAAGTTACTTATACTTAATGAATTCACCACCCATTTAAGAATGGGAAGGCGAGAAGATATGGTAATCTTTCGGATAAAATATCTACGCGCAATCCTCCACTCCGTAATCAGGGTGACGCTTGCTCTATGAGCGATTAAACTGTGGATAATGTTAATCTAGCTTTCCTGGTAGCAACATTTACATATCTTTAATGACTTTCTTAAACACATAAAACCATTACTTATATCAAAAGCCAGTTATGTCAGTTCAACAACGTACTTGCGGTGAAGCCGCAGATTTGATTATGGGTGTTCGCAATGAAAACTGCGATTTGCCGCAAAAGAGTGCTCCTGTGGGTACTCTTGCCAAAAGGCAAGGAACTATTTCTTCTTTTCTTGCTCCCCTCACCCAGGATACTTTTAAACAAGTCGTCAAAGAAGTAGAACAAAAATTGCAGATTGTCAATCAAACTCTGTCGATGTTGGATTCACAAGGGTTTGAAACAATCTTGCAAGAGATGTTACAATCTATAACTTTAAAAACAGGGGAATTACTGGGGGCAGATCGAACAACAATATTTTTATTAGATGAAGAAAAAAAAGAATTATGGTCAATTGTGGCTGAGGGAGAGGGCGATCGCTCTCTAGAAATCCGCATCCCATCTGATAAGGGCATTGCTGGTGAAGTTGCTACCCACAGACAGGTCATAAATATCCCCTTTGATTTTTACAACGATTCTCGCTCTCGTTTTGCCCAAGAACAAGAAAAAAGAACTGGCTACCGTACATATACAATGCTGGCTTTGCCACTGTTGAACGAACAAGGGCAATTAGTAGCAGTTGTGCAATTGTTGAATAAATTAAAATACCAAAACAATTTCCAAGCGCCACTATCAGAACGAATTGACATCAGAGGCTTTACTAGTGCTGATGAACAGCTATTTCAAGAATTTGCCCCCTCAATCCGGTTAATTTTAGAATCATCGCGCTCTTTTTATGTCGCAACCCAAAAACAAAGAGCCGCAGCAGCGCTGATGAAGGCGATCAAATCCCTGTCTCAAAGCAGTCTTGACTTGGAAGACACCCTCAAGCGGGTGATGGATGAAGCAAAAGAATTGATGAATGCCGATCGCAGTACTCTATGGCTAATAGATCGCGATCGCCATGAACTATGGACAAAAATCACCCAAAATAATGGTTCAACCAAGGAGTTACGTGTTCCAGTCGGCAAAGGTTTTGCTGGCATAGTTGCAGCATCCGGCAAAACGCTGAATATTCCCTTCGACCTGTATAACCATCCTGACTCGGACACAGCCAAGCAAATAGACCAGCAAACCAACTATCGTACCTGTAGCTTACTGTGTATGCCAGTGTTTAATGTCGATCGCGAATTGATCGGCGTTACCCAACTAGTCAATAAAAAGAAATCTGGTGATTTTCCTCCCTATAACCCCGCTTATTGGCCTCAAGCCCCTGAATGCTTCCAAGCAAGTTTTGACCGCAATGATGAAGAGTTCATGGAAGCTTTTAATATTCAAGCGGGCGTCGCCCTGCAAAACGCTAAGTTGTTTGCCACAGTCAAGCAACAGGAACAAATGCAGCGTGACATTCTTCGCAGTCTCTCTAATGGCGTGATTTCCACCGATCAAACCGGTCACATCATCGCCGCCAATGAAAGCGCCAAGCGCTTGTTGGGTATCGAAACAGAAGACAGACTCGAAGGTAAGTTAATTACAGATATCATCTCTATCAAGGAAGGTGACTTTAGAAAGTGGTGTCAGGGTGCTTTAAATGCAGCGGAAGTGAAATATCGCGAACAGTACTATCCCGATCGCACATTGCTGTCTGATGGAGAAGTGCAGCACAGCGTAAATTTATCGATTAACACCATTGCTGATGCTACCGATCATCGACAAGTGCGTGGGGCGCTAGTAGTTATGGATGACATCAGTGATGAAAAGCGCCTCAAAAGTACGATGTACCGCTACATGACCCAAGAATTAGCAGAAGAATTGCTGAAATTAGATGACGCTAAATTGGGAGGCGATCGCAAAGAAGTTTCAATTTTATTCTCTGATATTCGTGGCTATACCACTTTGACAGAAAGCCTAGAAGCAGAAGAAGTGGTAAGTATGCTCAATGAATATTTTGAATCAATGGTAGAAGCAGTGTTTAAGTTTAAAGGCACCCTAGATAAATACATTGGAGACGCCATCATGGCTGTGTATGGCTCCCCCCTACCTTTGCAAGAACACGCTTGGATGGCGGTGCAAACATCTCTAGAAATGCGTCACCGTTTACAAGAATTTAATGCCCGCCGTCACGCACGTAACAAACCGCGCATTAATATCGGTATTGGTATTAATTCTGATGTGGTGATCAGTGGAAATATAGGCTCTAGCAAGCGGATGGAATTCACGGCCATTGGCGATGGGGTTAACCTTGGTTCCCGTTTGGAAAGCGTCAGCAAACAGTATGGTAGCGACATTATTCTTAGTGATAAAACATACCAGCAATGCCAAGATTATGTGTGGGCTAGAGAACTAGATTACATTCGCGTTAAAGGTAGAAATGAACCTGTAGCTATATATGAACTGGTTGGTTTGCGTTCCGACAATATAAATAGTCAAAAGTTGCAGTTGATTGAACATTATCACAAAGGACGTTATTTTTATTTGAACCGCCAGTTTACTTTTGCTAGAGGCGAGTTCGCTAAAGTTTTAGATATTGACAACAACGATCAAGCTGCAATCATGCACCTCAAGCGTTGCCATTACTGGCTGCAAAAACCCCCATCAGATGCAGATTGGGATGAAGGTGTGTGGACACATAAGGAGAAATAAGAGGGGTAATGGGTAATGGGTAATGGGTAATGGGTAATTGGTAATTGGTGAAAATTATGAATGATGAATGCTGAAAATTTCATAATTCATAATTCATAATTCATAATTTTTATGCACCATGCCTCTTGCCCTCTGCCTTATTTTACTAGCGGAAATACACTTTTTATTAATGTTAAAAAGTTACATCAATAGGAATCCGGTTTGATGATTGAAAAAATCTAAGTACACGTATCCCCGTAGCTTATAAAATTTACCGTGCTGGCACTAACCAATTATACCCAAGCGAACAGCTACCGACCGTACAGGCTTTGGCTGGAGAAGTAGTGAGCGCAGACGATTTGGAAATTTATCGAGAAGGAAAAGCGATCGCTCTAGAGATGAGGGTTATTCCTGTATTTGATGACACCGGTGAAGTAGCTTATGCGAAGGACGCGATCGCATTGTTTGTATTTAGTCCGAAATTGAAGCAAATTTTCGTGAAGTACTAGAATACAACCAATAAAGTTGTTTTCCGATCGGAACTTGCATTCTGAAACTGCTGCTTTATTAAGTTCTAAGGTTAAAACAAGATTATTAAGTAATTAAATTTAATAATTATTTAATTTTATCCCTATTTTGTCACTTACCTTTAGAGAACATATACAAAGAAGGATTTTTTAACAAGGTATAGCCTTAGGCTTCAACCAAACAATAAATCCTATAAACCCTGATGCTTCAAGGTTTTGTTTTTTATCTCATCAGAGTAATATCAGAGGGATGAGGTATGATGAACAGTGCATCCAAAAATGTTTGCCATAATTGTGGAACCCTCAACCCCCGAACTAACAACAAGTGTAGCTACTGCGGTCACAGATTGCGGCGACGCGGCGGCATTTTTCCTGTAGTTTGGGTGAAGTTTGCGTGGGTTACATTGGTGGTTTTTGGTGGAGCCTATTTTATTTTTAAGCCCGAACCAAAAGCAGTATCTTCCAATAATCAAAATACATCTAGCAACACTCCTTTTCCTTCACCCACTCATGTTAAAGGTGTGACTGCAACTACCTACCACGCCATAGCCGATGTGCCTAACGTGCCAGAAGGAACATTCAACTACGGTGGATCTACAACCTTTGCTCCGTTGCGGAATATAGCTGTGCTTGTGGATATCCAACTAGCTCATCCTAAATTTCAGTTGCGCTATACCGAACCACAAACAGGAAAGCCTGGATCTGGTAAGGGTGTTGAAATGCTACTTGAAGGTCAGCTAAGTTTTTCCCTGTCTTCACGCCCTTTAAAAAACGAGGAGTTTGAAAAAGCACAAAAGCGAAATTTTATACTTGAACAAGTGCCTGTTGCTATTGATGGAATTGCCTTGTATGTCCATCCTGAATTGATTGCTCAGGGTTTGAAAGGTATCACCTTAGAGCAGGCGCGGCATATATTCACCGGAAAAATTAGGAACTGGAAGGAAGTAGGCGGTCCCAATGTCGCGATCGTTCCTTTCAGCCGTAACCTTAAGGATGGCGGTACGGTAGATTTCTTTTATGAACACGTTTTAGCAAAACAATCATTTGCTGCGTCTGTAAACGAGGTACGAGACACTACTGATTCTATCCGTAAAGTTGCTAGTACTCCTGGTGGTATTGGTTATGCAACAGCATCAGAAGTAATCAGTCAACACAAAATTCATGTTCTCCCTTTAGCTAAGGAAGCTAATTCGGTTTTTGTGTCTCCTTGTGCTAGTCTCATCTGCACAGCCACCAATGAAACTGCTTTTGCAGATGGCTCTTACCCTATAACCAGACGGCTGTTTGTAGTCATCAAACGAGATGGTAGACTTGACGAACAGGCGGGTGTTGCCTATGCAAATATGCTGTTGAGCGATGAGGGACAAAAATTTGTAGAACAGGCTGGGTTTGTGCCAATCCGCTAATTCCAAATAAAAAAATATCCGATCACTTGTAGACAAGGAGGACAAGGGGTTGGATAATTTATTTTTTAACGATAATTATAACAAATTAACGCCAGAAAAATGAGTCTATACTGGGGCTGTAAAATTGCAATCGCCCATAACCAAGAAATTGCCCATGAGCTTTTTTGCCCACCGGAAAAGCTTTGACTCCAAACAGATAAACACCGCTAACTATCGGGTTCTGCTTGGGTTCGAGAGCAACTGTGATAATTCTACCTGGTGATACTGGCGGGTCAAACGTCAGCGATACTGTTTTAGTTTTGCGATCGCTGCTCACATCTTTTAATTTCAGCTTTTGCCCTTTATCCTTACGCGTCCCTTCAAAAGCAACCGTATCTTCTAGTCAAACCGAATATAGTCTACTCCTTGGTACTAAGACACAAAGAATGACGGGCGTCTACATCTGTTGCTAGTCGGTTGCTAACGGTGGCTGAAGTACTTGTTTTGCCAAAGCTGGACAGTAATATCCAGCAATTTCTTTAGCGATCGCATCTGGCCGCGCTACTTGATCTAAATTGCAAAATAAAATCACGGTAATCTTGTCATCAATAAAGCGGATAATGTTGCTTGCGAATCCTAGAATCGAACCATTATGACCGACTACTCGGCGATCGCCGTAATTAATTACCCACCATCCCAAACCCACCACTTAATGGCGATCGCCCTGGATAATCCCTCGGTATTGTTTTCGTAACTTTTTTTGTTCAATTCAATACCACTTAAGCCGATTCGTTAGGATGTCATGTATGGGCGGCAAAAATCTTTTTACAGAAGCAACTAAACTCAGAATCAGTTTTTGAGTATAAGAGCAAATTATTCAATTAAGCCATTTTTGTCAGTCAGTTAAGAAAATCCAGATTGATGGGAATTTGGAAAAGCGCTTGTAATTATGCCAGTTCAATCAGAGAGAATAGATTATCAAGTTGTTCATGCGATCGCCGGACGGATTCGCATTAAAATTCCTCGTCTGCAAAGAGATCCCAAATATGCCGATTCTCAGGAGTCGGTGTAGGTTGTGTCTCGTTAGGAGTTGGCGTTGCTTCTGTGACGATCGGTGTAGGTTGTGTCTCGTTAGGAGTTGGTGTTGATTCTGTAACGATCGTTGTGGATTGTGTCTCGTTGGGAGTTGGTGTTGGTTGTGTGGCGATTGGTGTGGGTGACGATGTAGGTAATGAGATGTTACTGGGGATAGTGCAACTATTAAGAAGTGCTGTTGCACTCGAAGCAAGTAATGGGAGGAGGTAGATACTCCCTTTGACTGGTTGTGCCATGATGATTGCTTTGATTTTTCGATAGGTACACCGTTCGGGTGTGCCTAGTATCTATAGTTATATATTTATGTAATTTGGTAATTATGCTGTAGACAGAATTGTTTAACTATGATGGCAATCAAAGTCAAAGTGGGATTTCTTCAATCCACTGCAAAACTCGATTCCATGCCCACCAAACATCGGGGTCTTTTGCTTGCTGCTGACATTCTTTACTACTTATATAACCCACATGACCGCCGTAACGAGTAAGTAACAAATCCATCATTGGGTTATTAGCACAGGCAGCTTGTAAATCAGGTACGATCACCGGATCAAAAAGCGGATCGTCTTCAGCATAAATAATCAAAGTCGGTTTTTGCAGATTCGGCAGTAAAGGTAAAGCGCTGCTGGCGTCGTAATAAGCTTCTGGTGAAGAAAAACCTAAACGTTCAATCACTAGTTCTTCGTCAAAGCCCCAAATACTATTTGCTCGTTCAATTGCTGCTGGGTCAATACTACCAGGATGGGCATCATGAATTCGCCATGCCAGTTTTTTCAGTTGACGGGCGATCGCTTTCTCTATATATCTACCAAAAGGATGCTTGACTAAATAAGCAAGCGATCGCCGAGAATCCAAACTAGGACAAATTACCGCCGCACCGCCGATGTCGTCTGCTTCTAAGCCTAAAGTGGTGAATTGGTCATCGGGCATTGAGCATTGGAAATTACCATTGCTCTTTGCCCCTTGCCCCTTGCCCAAATCCTGTACCGCCTTCACTCCCCACAACGCCAACTGTCCCCCTAAAGAGTACCCTGTAAACCAAAATTTTCCCGGACACCCCATTGCTTTAGCAGCTGCTGCAATGCAGAGAAAATCTTCGCCTTCGTACAATCCATCGCTAGTCAATGTTGGCGATAACTGGGCTGTCTTGCCGTGGCCGCGCCAATCAAATAACACAACTGCATATCCTTGAGCGTAGGCTTTACGTCCCAGCAGTCTCAGAAGCCATTGATTTTCTAAATCACCTGTAATGCCGTAAGTACCCACAATCGTACCGCGAGCGCTTTTAGGAATGGCTACCCAACCAAAAATTGGCACGCCTTGCCCACCGATAAAAATTTGTTCTTGATAAGGCGGTTCTGAGTATTTAGTAGTTTTTTCCCAGTTACGCCCAGCCCAAAGCCCTGTGTAGACAGTCATTGTCACACCATTTTGCAAAAAGCGCGGTGGATTGTATGGCCAGTAACACATCGCATCTAGAATTTAGTCTAACTTGAACTTGTTTTTCAAATCTTTCATTTTTAATCTTTATGTTAGATTTAGAATATTTTTTATAATCGATTAAGCAATCTTTGTATCTACCAAAGGTTCTTATTTATCCTTAATAAGTAGTAATAAATTTTTAATAATGCCGAGGATTCTAGTCATAGACGATGACCCAGCAATTTCAGAATTAGTTGCCGTCAACTTAGAAATGGCTGGCTACGATGTCAGCCAAGCGGAAGATGGCATCAAAGGACAGGCACTAGCTTTACAGCTACAGCCAGACTTGATCATGCTCGATCTGATGTTGCCCAGAGTAGATGGATTTACAGTTTGTCAGCGCTTGCGGCGAGATGAACGCACAGCCGAGATTCCCGTATTGATGTTGACTGCTCTCTCGCAAACTCAAGATAAAGTCGAAGGCTTCAATGCAGGCGCAGATGATTACCTGACTAAACCATTTGAAGTTGAGGAAATGCTAGCACGAGTGCGGGCGCTATTGCGACGTACTGACCGCATTCCTCAAGCTGCCAAACACAGTGAAATTCTCAATTACGGGCCCTTAACTCTGGTTCCGGAACGATTTGAGGCGATATGGTTTGGTCAGACGGTGAAACTAACTCACTTGGAATTTGAGCTACTTCACTGTTTGTTGCAGCGACACGGTCAAACCGTTTCCCCCAGTGAAATTCTTAGGGAAGTCTGGGGATACGATCCAGATGATGATATTGAAACCATTCGAGTTCACATCCGCCACTTGCGAACAAAACTAGAGCCAGATCCCCGTCATCCCCGTTACATCAAGACGGTATATGGTGCCGGATACTGCTTAGAGTTACCCAGTACGCCCCAATCAAGTGAGAGTGTCTCCGTATCGCAAGTTGAGTAAAATAGCGTAAATGCTGTTAAATTAGCTGATAAAATTGGCACTCTAAGCTGTGATAACTTAGAGAGTGCCAACAGGGTTTTGCATGTTTTAAATCTAGTCCTGAAAAAACATGCTGCTAGTAGGGTGCCTTAACGGTAACACCATAACGCATAGCTGTAGATCCCAAGCGATCGCCTGTGCTGAAGCTGGTGTAACATTAGTCTCTATGCTGCTGGGACGAACTGTGAACTGGTTCAAGAAAGAAACAGGACGTAAATGTTACCCAGCAGCGAAAGATCCGGGTGTTTTATCGGTCAGACAAGTTTACAACTACTATAAAAAATTTGGCTATCAAACCCAAATTATGGTAAGAGGCTTTTGTAGTATTGATCAAATCGCAGAGTTGGCTGGCTGCGATATGCTCGCAATTTCACCTGTTCTTCTTCAAAAATTGCAATTAATCAAAGCAGAATTGCCTCGCAAGCTCGATCCAGCCCTTGCTGCCAAAGCACATATTAGAAAAATACACCTCGACAAACAGACTTTTTACCAGATCCACCAGGCAGATCGCATGGCATACCAAAAACTAGAAGAAAACATTGTTGGTAGGTCGAAGGCGGTAATTGCTCTAGAAAAACTTCTAGCAGAGCGATTGGAATACTTGATGAGTACCTCGAAGAATAGCTGCGTACCTGAAAATCTTTTTCGAGTATGTGACTTGAACGGTAATGGTTTTATTACCCGCACAGAGTGGGGCGGAACTGATGCAGTATTTTTATGCTCTAGATGCGAACAACGAAGCAATCATAACTCCTGAAGAAATAGCGGGGGATTGATAGCTGCATTCTGCTTGTCACAAGTTAAATTTGGAGAGATTTTATGGCTCTAAAACTCTATTTACTGCGGCATGGAGAAACGATTTACAGCCAGACAGGAGGATACTGCGGAGAACTAGATCCTGAACTTACACTAGAAGGGACGCTAATGGCCAAGGCATTCGCCGAAGCATATAGCTCTATACCCTGGACAGCGATTTATGCCAGTCCCAAGAAAAGAACCATTGCTACAGCAAAGCCTTTATGTGATGCCATCGGCATGGAAATGCAACTCCGGGATGGGCTGAAAGAAATCAATTATGGTCAGTGGGAAGGTCAAAATGTCGATTTTGTCAAGCAGCACTACCTAGAAGATTATCTGCATTGGCTGGCAGAACCCGCTTGGAACCCACCCACTGGTGGAGAAACAGCAGTTCAAATAGCCAGCCGCGCCTCGTTAGTGATTGCAGAAATCCGAGAAAAATATCCGGAGGGTAATGTTTTAGTGGTTTCCCACAAAGCAACCATCAGGATTATACTTTGCAACCTACTGGGCATCGATTTGGGACGCTACCGCGATCGCATTGACATGCCCGCCACTTCCATCAGCATTGTGAAGTTTGACATCCACGGGCCCTTGCTGCAAGTATTAGGCGATCGCAACTACATGACAGAAGAATTACGCTTGCGTCCAGGTACTTAGTAGATCGGGAGATGGGGAGGTGGAGAGATGGGGGGATGGGGAGAGTGGGGGAGTTTGGGAAGTAAGAAATAATGAAATCACCACCAACCACTAACCACTAACCACTAACTAATGACCAATGACAAATGATTAATTATGAAAATTTTAGTGATGAATGCTGGGTCAAGCAGCCAAAAAAGTTGCTTGTATGAGATAGTTGGCGAGCAATTACCAGAGCATTCCCCAAAGCCGCTTTGGGAAGCCAATGTAGACTGGACTCACTATCAAGGATTTGCCGAACTCAAAGTTAAAACCGCTCACAACGCAGTTCTCAAAGAAAAAATCAAAGCTGATTCTCATGCATCTGCAACCGAGCATGTGCTAAATACTCTGCTAGAGGGAAATACGCAGGTAATTAAGGAAACCAAGGAAATTGATGTAGTTGGCCATCGGGTGGTGCATGGCGGTCAGGAATACTACCAAGCAACTGTGGTTACAGAAGAGGTGAAAGCAGCCATCGATCGCTTATCGACTTTCGCCCCGATTCACAACCCAGCCAACTTAGAGGGAATAGAAGCAACTGAGAAAGTATTCCCTGAAGCTTTGCAAGTAGCAGTATTCGATACAGGCTTCCACAGCCAAATTCCTTTACCTGCTGCTGTTTACCCCGGCCCCTATGAATGGTACGAGCAGGGTATTCGTCGCTACGGATTCCACGGTATTAACCATCAATACTGCGCTCAACGTGCAGCGCAATTGCTAGGTCGAAATTTAAATTCTTTGCGTCTGATCACCTGTCACTTGGGTAATGGCTGCTCTTTAGCAGCAATCCGAGCAGGAAAAAGCATCGACACAACAATGGGATTTACGCCTTTAGAGGGGTTGATGATGGGGACTCGCTCAGGTTCCGTTGACCCTGGTATCCTGATTTACCTACTACGAAAAGGAATCGATGCCGATCAATTAGATGAAATTCTCAATCGTGGTTCTGGGTTGAAAGGGATTTCTGGCTTGTCCGCAGATATGCGTTCCATCCAAAGCGCCATAACTGAGGGAAATTCCCGCGCTCAGTTGGCTTTTGATATGTTTATCCACAGACTGCGATCGCACATCGGTTCTATGCTGGCTGTACTAGGAGGATTAGACGCTCTTATATTTACTGCTGGGATCGGAGAAAATCACGCGCTAACACGAACGGCTGCTTGTGAAGCGTTTGCATTTTTGGGACTAAAACTTGACGAAGCGAAAAATCAGGCTTCACCAAAAGATCAAGACATTGCAACGGCAGATTCTGCTATTCGCGTCCTAGTCATCCCAGCAGAAGAAGATTGGGCGATCGCCAAAGAATCCTGGCATTTGTTGCGTACGCACAACGCTACGCGCCAGGGAAAAGGTTAAAGCTTCACTGAGGAAAAGGAGAAAGGTTCAAGGGAAAAGGAAGGATTATTTCCTTTCTTTACTTTATCTTTTTACCTTTGACCTTCTTGATTTTCCCCTTACCCCTTCCCCTCTTGAACCAAAAAATGAACATAACTATAAGCACAATGAGGCTAATGGTGAAGACAACCGCGACGGAACCAACGACAACAACAGTTGGAACTGCGGAGTCGAGGGAGAAACAGACGATCCGGCAATAGAGGCGTTACGTCTGCGACAGATCAAGAACTTTTTTACAATTCTTCTGTGTTCCCAGGGAACACCAATGCTGCTCATGGGGGATGAAAACCGACGGACGCAACGAGGGAACAACAACGCTTACTGTCAGGATAATGAACTGAGTTGGGTTGACTGGAGTAAAGTTGAAAAACACTCAGATTTACTGCACTTTGTCAAGGCACTGATTCAATTTACCCAGTCGTTGCAAATATTCGAGCAAGAACGTGTCCTCAGCGTCACCTATGGCAGTCATGAACCACATCTGGTTTGGCATGGTGTGCAATTGGGACAACCAGATTGGTCGAACAATTCCCATAGCCTAGCATTCAGCTTGCGCCATCCAGAACGGGGTGAGCATTTGCATATTATTCTCAATGCCTATTGGGAACCGCTCCAATTTGAACTACCACTTCTCGGTAGTCAAGAACGCTGGTATCGAATTGTGGACACTGCTTTGCCCTCTCCTGATGATTTTTGCGAACCGAAGGTTGCATCAGTGGTAGAAAGTGATGCGTATCGAGCAGAGGGGCGATCGTCTGTTGTGCTGATGGCGATACAAAAATAGATAGAATTAGTGCCATCACATCAATGGTTGGCGTTGCATAAATGCGGGATGAATTGGCGGTTGAAACCATTGAAAATTCGTCCCAAATTGGGCGAAATCATCCCATGATTCAGCAACGCCCAATGGTTGTGTATGTTTGTTTGCAACGATCGCGATCGCCTGCATATATTTACTACCCTAACTGCATGACTGAAAAGAACGCTTGCAATCTTACTTCTTTTTAGGAGTATCTTTTCACTAAAATTTATCTGGCGATCGCCATCGTATTTTTAATTAATTTTATCGTCTTAATCGCTACAAAAGGTAATTGAATATTGCATTTAAATAGCTTAACTGACTGACTTATAGCGGTTTCCGACCTGGTGAGGTACGTTTTCAAAACTACTAACCTTGGTAAAAAAGATTTAGGTGTACCTCAGTTGCTTAATAAACGCTATGATATATTGTTTATTTTTAAAAAAGCGTTGCAACCCTCAGTTCCAGTTACAATAAGGTGTACGTATTCCTAATTGCCTAGATTTGCATATATCAATTGAAGTAGATAAACATCTATCTACAGGTATATGGAACATCAAAAATCAAAACGCATTCGTGGTGTAATTTTAACTGCCGCAGGTCTTAAACGATTGCAAGCAGCGATTGAATCAGCAGAAATACAGGAGAAAAATGGAGAACGTTTTACTCAAGAAGAACTCAGCGAGCGGATGAAAGTTTCTACCAAAACTATCAGCCGATTGTGGTCTCTTACTACTGGACTAGATCAACGTACTCTGAAATTTTGTTTTGGTGCCTTTAACCTCAATTTAAGAAAAGAGGATTACACATGCTCAGATAAAAGTAATGATTTAAACAAATCATTTGAATATATCCATGCGTTAGAAAACCAAGAAACTGTAGATATTTACTCATCCGAAGATTACATTGTTGAATCAGAACGACAAACACAAAAGTTAATCAAAAATTCAACTTGCTACCAACCTCTAGCAGCAGTTTTGAAATATCCCAGTGGACCAGTGCCATTGGACTCAATTTATTACATTCCTCGTCCCCCTATTGAAGAATTGGCTTATCGAGAAATTACCCAACCAGGATGTGTCATTCATATAAAAGCACCTAAAGAAATGGGAAAAACATCTCTCATGTTTAGGGTTTTGGCACGCTCAAAAGCTTTGGGTTATCGGATTGTGAGTTTGGATATCAATCAAGTTGATGTTGCTATTCTCAGCAACCTTGACAAATTCTTGCGGTGGTTATGCAAGAGTGCCTCTGTACAATTGAATCTGGAGCCGAATCTAGACGAATACTGGGATCGGGAAACTGGCAGCAAGGTGAGCTGTAGCTTATACTTCAAAAATTACCTACTGGAGTCTGTAGAAACTCCTGTTGTTCTGGCATTAAATGAAGTAAATCGGATTTTTAAATGCCCTGAATTAGCTCAAGAATTTTTATCCCTGCTGCGTTCTTGGCATGAGGAAGCTCAACAAGAGGAGACTTGGCAAAAACTACGCTTAGTCGTCACTTATTCTACAGAATCTTATATTCCCTTAAATCTCTATCAATCACCTTGCAATATAGGATTACCACTGCAATTACCAGAGTTTACCCATTCCCAAGTAGAGGAATTGGCAGAACGTCATGGACTTAATTGGCGACAGAACAATGAAGCTGAGCAACTAATGGCAATGGTTGGAGGACATCCGGCTTTGATACGGATTGCTCTTTATTACCTTTGCCGTCAAGAAGTGACGTTATCAGAACTGTTACAACAAGCGGCTACAGAAGTGGGTATTTATCGCACTCATTTGCGACGACTATTAGCAAATCTGCAAGAAAACCCGATTTTAACAGAAGCTCTTGAAGTTCTGCTCTCATCAGAAAGCAGTATATTCCTAGAACCAGTTGTTGCTCATCAATTAGAGAGCATGGGATTGGTGAAGTTTCACATGGATGGAATAACTATTAGTCGAGAATTGTATCGCATTTACTTTAGTAAGCATTTATATAACGGCAGACTCAGAGCTATCCATTCGTGTAATTCCACCTACAAAACTTTCATCTCTAGTTCGTCTTAGTTGCTTATTCTAAAAATAGGAATTAGGGGCTAGGCAACATACGTTTTCATCATGAATATTGGATCGTGTAATCATATAGGGGTGTGTTTTAGAAATGAGCTATAAACAAAGAGATAACGCGACTAGCTTGACTTTTGTTATAGAGATTTGCGAAAATAAAAACGATTATCACTTTTGTAAATAAAACTCCTCGGTTAGATAAAACTCCTCGGCTAGATCAAATAGAAAAGTAACCTACACTTTTGTTTCATTCAATTACTAATACTCTCTTTTCGATCCTTGAGCAGAGGCACAAGTGTAAGTACGTTCGCTGCAAAAATTCTGTATGATTTTTGCCGCACAGAGGAATGTTTGTGCATATTTCCTTAGTAAATTAAGGCGATCGCACAATTCATAAATTACTACATCACATCCATACAATGGGATGAGTAAATACTTCTATAAAGTTGGTGGCTGTTTAAGAACAGGTGACTCCAACTACGTGTTGCGTAGTGCTGACTTAGAGGTCTATCGCGTTCTTAAAGCTGGCCAATACTGCTACGTCTTCAATTCACGACAGATGGGCAAATCTTCGCTGCTTGTTCGTATGCGCCATAATCTGCAACAAGAAGGATATCACTGCGCCTTCATTGACATGACGCGAATTGCTAGTGACAACATTAATTCGCAGCAATGGTGCAAGGGAATAATCATTAGTCTCTGGAGCGGGCTAAAACTAGTTAAATGTGTAGATTTTAACACCTGGTGGCGTAAACATGAGGATCTCTCGATGCTGCAACGCTTGAGTCTGTTTATCGAAGAGATACTGCTTGTCAATATTCCTCAGGGTCAGATTGTGATCTTTTTTGATGAAATAGATAGCATCCTCGGTTTAAATTTCGCAGTTGATGATTTTTTTGCCTGGATTCGCTTTTGCTATGACCAAAGAGCTTTGAATTTGTCATACAATCGCCTTTGTTTTGCTTTATTTGGGGTAGCAAGACCTGACGATCTGATCCAAGATAAAACAAGAACACCCTTTAATATAGGTCAAGCAATCGATTTGCAAGAGTTTAAGCTAGAAGAAGCAGAAATTTTAGCCAAGGGATTTGAAACAAAAGTAAATAATTCCCAAGGTGTCTTAGCAGAAATTATGGCATGGACAGGAGGGCAACCTTTCCTGACACAAAAGCTTTGTCAGTTAGTCATCCGAACTATAGAAAAAATGCCAAATTCTAGTCTGATGATATCTCCAGGTACAGAAGCATCCTGGGTAGAAAATGTAGTGCGAGAGTCTATTATCGACCGATGGGAATTACAAGATGAGCCAGAACATCTGCGGACAATTCGCGATCGCATTCTTAGAAATGAGCAATGTGCGGGCAGAATGCTAAGTATCTATCAGCAAATATTGCAAAATGTAGAGGTGCCAGTTGATGATAGTCGCGAGCAAATCGAACTGCTGCTTAGTGGTTTAGTGGTAAAACAGCAAGGATATTTGCAAATCAAAAATCGTATTTACCAAGAAGTTTTTAATCTCCAATGGCTCGAAAAAAAATTAGCTTTTTTTCATCGTTAGTAATTCATTGCGGAGTAATTTCATCTGATGGGATTTGATACAAATCATACTTTTACCAGCCCATCATAAATTTTTGCAACACAACCAAAATTATCTCTTTCAAATCATGCTGAAAGCATTAGCTATAAAGATAGAGTAGCTTTTGTAATGACTTTAGCAACAATAATGTGGTAAGTTTTAACCAAAGGTTTCTGGTACTTGCATAGGATCAATTATCCAAAAAACCGGGGTATAAACAAAAATGGAAGTTAATTTTACAACCACTTTAGGAATAACAGCAGGAGTGCTGACTACTATTGCCTATATGCCTCAACTCATTAAAACTTGGAAGTCGAAATCAGCCCACGATCTTTCTTGGAGTATGCTGATTGTTCTATGTACAGGCATTATTTTATGGCTGATATATGGCTTTTCTGTTCACGATATTCCCATCATTTCCGCTAATATCGTGACCTTCCTTTTAGCTTCTATGATTTTGTTACTGAAGATTAGGTATAGGTACACCAAGCAAGAGTAGCTGCACTATCAGCGTAAACACCTCGGTGGTTCCGGTATGGTCTTCTGAAAGAGAATCCCACACTTCAATCTTACAATCTTCCATAAAAAGGACAAGAAGGATAAGGGAAGAAGGAATGGGGTGATGGGGAGAGTGCAGTTTCATATTCTTCCCAGTGCCCCTTATCCTCATAAGGTTCCCACCTCATCCTCTCCCTTGTCTGAGCCATAAAGACAATTTCTGAATACTGAATCGATACTCTAGCCTTAAAAAGACGGAATTTTTGCATAAAACTCCCTTCATACATCCTTTTAATTTCTCTTTATGATATGAGTATAAAATTCATTTTAAAAGTTCATAAATTGAGATATAAATTCACGCAAATTTTTCAAAAAATTATACCATTTTGAAAAAATAATGCGACAAATAGACATTGTAGAGACGCGCCATGGCGCGTCTCTACATCAAGATGTGTTGTAAACATTTATTAAATCGGTATTAGTAGTATCTCTAAACAAATATCGTTTCCTAATATCTGTCTGTAGATAGATTTTTATGTTTTCCTCTGGTGAGAGTATAAAATTTAAAATGATCATTTCTCGCTAGTTTTCAGTTAACCTGACAGTACAGATTAAAAAGTGACTCGCCATACAATTTTCAACCATGACATCATGGTCTGCACCAATGAGTCTGTGACAGGGAATCATCTTTATTGTGGTAGGGTGCTTGGTTTGACTGAACCAGAGGATATTATTCAGTTGAACCCAGATTTAAAATCACAATGGAATATTATTACCGAACACTATGGACGCATAGGTTTAAGCCATAGCAAAAATGCGATCTGGGATGTCTCACTGAGAATCTTGGAAGACTATCCTGACTATGATATTTCCCTTTTCTTTTTTGGCAACACTACAAGCAAAGTCGATTGTGACGAAGACTTGTTTCGCAAGCTAGATTGCGACTGGTTTAACGTAGTTAAGTTTATGAACTCCAAGAACAACTTTATACAGCTTGCACAACAGCTTGGAGTTAGCGTTCCTCGAACGTTTTGTTTTGAAAACAAAGCTGCGATTAAAGACTTATCTGATTTTCCCTATCCGTGTTATTTCAAAACTGCCATTTCTGTTAATGGCGTTGGGATTAGCCGATGTGAAAACCCACAACAGCTTTCCTTGATTCTAAAAACCTTTCCCAATGAAATACCTTTGCAAATCCAGGAGGAAGTAGTAGCTTGCTCTTTTTTAAATGTGCAATACTCTGTTGAGGCTTCAAAACTTCAACGTCTTGCCATAACTTCTCAAATACTTAATGATTGCACCCATATCGGCAATTGCTATCCCAGTGAGCATCAACCTTGGGAAACTGTTGAATCAATAGCCGAGTGGATGGCGCAACGTGGAATGAAACAGATATTTGCTTTTGATGTTGCTGTTGTGGAAGATGCAACACAAACACGTTATCTGCCAATTGAGTGCAATCCACGCTTTAATGGTGCATCATATCCCACAGGTATTGCTAACAAGCTTAATATCACTAATTGGAGGTGCGAAAACTTTAAGACGCGATATTGCTCACTCGAAAACCTTGATTTCAGTGATATTGAGTTTAATCCTCAAACTAATACAGGTGTTGTGATAGTCAACTGGGGTGCTATTCTGGTTGGAAAACTCGGTATTTTGCTTGCTGGAACTGACGAACAGCAGAATGAACTGAGAACTGTATTGAAACAGCGATTATGAGCAATTGATATACTCCCTGTACTTATAATATTGTGTTTGTTTGAATACTTGATACTGGCTCTACGCGTTCCCATATCAGCTCGAAGATCTTCGAGGTATTATTGCTCATCGTTGGTGGCGTTTTCAGCGTGATTCGAAAGTCTTGTTTTTTAGCTCTTTGACTTGCTTCTATGAGGAATGGGATTTCTGAGGGCGATCGCACTTACTCAAGACTACATAAAAGGGCGATCGCATATCTTAGGGAACTCCAAAAAATAAATCATCCAACCGCACAACTTATTCCCCCTTGTCCTTCTTATCTAAGTACAGTATTTCATTAATTCGTAGCGAATTATCCTTAGAAATACTCTGCGTTCCTCTGCGCTGTCTCTGCGCATCTCTGCGTTTAAAAACACTACGATTTTACGCAAAGCTGTACTAAAAACGATTGGATATTTTGGCGTTGCTGATTTTGAGTATGAATTTGATTTTGTCATGCTGAGTGTAGCGCAGCGAAACGTAGACGCGACAGCGGCTTCTCGCAGAGTAGCATCTATCGAGATTCTTCACTCCACTGCGTTGCGTTCAGAATGACAATTCATACCCTGATTCAGCAACGCCGATATTTTTTTATTTGAAAGTCCCAAAAATGCTCACCCTACTGAAACAGAAAAGTTGTAACTTGCTCCAATACTTGCAGTCCCCTCAAGCTACCTCGAATCAGCCTAGTAGCAGCAATGGGTTGTTTAAGCATAGCGATAGCAAAGGACAAAGGTTGAAGGGAACCATCATGGCTGAGTGCCAAGTTGAGGTTAGGTATATTGCCATCGCACCCGTCGCTAACTACCCGCACCATCGCCACCGTCACCCCAGTTGATTTGAAAAACTCTAGGACAGCAAATCCTTCCATGTCTACAACATCAGTATCTAACGTTTGACCAAGAAGGCGTTTTTCACTCTTCAACCAAATTATGCGATCGCTCGTCAATGCCCTGACAACAGAAATCTTGTCTTGGAGGTACTCTTGCAAAGATGCTGTGAAAGTGGCATCGCACTTTTGCACTAAGGTATTGCCAGTATTTTCTTGATAAACACAATCTTTGTACAGCACAACATCCCCTACTCGGTACTTGGGTTTGAGGCTGCCACATAAACCCATGACTAATACTCTTGGTTGTGGATGATTCAGGATCTTTTTTATATCTTGACTATTTGGCAAATATATGGAATTCGTTTTTGTGCCAACAGGTATCGGTATAACTGATGGTGTACAACCAGTAACACGGCTTAAGCCTCGACACACGGCTTTGTACTCTGCACCTTGGCAAACCAGAATAGCTTGGATGGATGTTTGATTAGACACTACTTAAATTGCTACTTTTAATTTAAATTGTTAAGGGAGTGTAATTAAAATTAAAATCGAAAAGAAGCGATAATCTCTCTGTCATGATGATAAAGCCTGATCGCTCTCAGTCTGTACGGGAGCGCTTCAATCTCTCTAAATTGGCGATTCAGCATCCTCGGCTGACAGTAGGTTTTTGGCTTGCCGTGATGATGGCGGGAATACTTGCTTTCAGTACCCTCAAGTATGCTTTATTTCCAGATATTACTTTTCCAGTAGTGGTGGTAAATGCTACAGCCCCACTGACAACAGCTTTGGATACAGAGGCAAAGCTCACCCAACCGATAGAGCAGCGTCTCAACTCTCTGGAAGGACTTGATAAAATCCGCTCCTCTACTTATCCTGGTCAAACAGTTGTTATTCTCTCCTTTTTTGTGGGCACAAACCTGGAGGAGTCTACACAAAAAGCAGAAACAGCGTTAAAACAAGCTTCTCTTCCAGAAGACTCGACTTTCAAAACCATTCCCATCCGACTGAACGAGTCAGCTGCCATTAGCTATGCAATCGAGAGTCCATCGCTAAATTTAACAGACTTAGCTAAGTTAGCTAAAGACAAAATTATACCTGCCTTAGCTCAACAACCAGGAGTGCTAAGAGTAGATCTTTTGGGTACTCCCGTTGCATCTTCTCCCCCACCAGCATCTAATCAAACTGCTGCTCTCACCCGAGAGGGCGCAACATTAGTGCGATTCAACGGCAAAGATGCTCTGGCTGTTCAGGTAATTAAACGCGGCGATGCCAACACTTTAGAAGTGGTTTCTGAGGTGGAGAACCAGGCGCAACAGCTACGCTCTGCCTTACCGAATGTTAAACTCACCCTGGCTGCCACTCAATCAGAGTATATCCGTAACGCTACCCGTGCCACTATTGATGCTTTGATTGAAGCCATAGTTTTAGCGGTATTAGTTATCTTTCCTTTTTTGTGGAATTGGCGGGCGACTGTGATTTCTGCCTTGGCGATACCCACATCTTTGTTAGCAACTTTTATCGTCATGGCCATATTTGGCTTCAACCTAGAGACAATCACATTATTGGCTTTAGCTTTAGTGATTGGCAGTATTGTTGACGACGCGATCGTAGATGTGGAAAATATCATGCGGCACGTCGAAGAGGGAGAACATCCCCGCCAAGCTGCCCTTTTAGGCACTCATGAAATTGGGCTAACAGTTACGGCAGCAACCTTTACAGCAGTAGCAGTGTTTCTACCGATAGGTTTGATGGGTGGGGTAATTGGTCAATTTTTCCAACCCTTTGGTATTACTGTCTCAGCTGCAATGCTAGCTTCCATGCTCATTGCCCGGACTTTGTCGCCTGTTTTGGCTATTTATTGGTTAAAACCTCCATCCTCGCGTTCCCAACGCAAAGAACGAAAAACATGGTCGAATTTTGCCCAATCTTACCGAAACTTACTGAGTTGGTCACTGAGTCACCGCAGCATAGTCATAGGTTTAGCCGTGCTAAGTTTTGTAGCAGGCATAGCTTTAATTCCACTTGTTCCTAAGGGGTTTATTCCTAAACTAGACCGTGGTGAATTCAATATAGTTTTTACTACTCCCTTACCGAATTTATCAGAACCAGGGCAAGGAACAACAGATAATTTAACTAATGATTTATTCACAAGTCCCATAGAAAGCGAGTCTTTCGGTTCCCTGTATTCAATTTCCAATCCTTTAAATAATTCTTTTGATGCAGCCAAAAAAATAGAAGAGGTAGTTAGAAAATCACCAGAAGTAGAAACTGTTTTTACAATTGTGGGTTCTCGCGAGGGAGAAATAAATAAAGGCAAGCTCTATGTTAAATTAAAAAGCGATCGCACAATCACAACCTCGGAACTACAAGACCAGTTCCGTTCCTCTTTACCCCAACTTCCAGGTGTTAACATTAGCGTTGAAGATATTCAATTCGTCGATTCTGGCGCTCAAAAACCCCTAGAAGTAGCTTTGCGGGGCAATGATATCAATACTTTGAGTAAAGCCGCCGAGACAATTAAACAGCGCATTCAAAAATTGCCTGGATTTGTTGATGTCACTGTTACAGGTGCCACAAATCCACAACAAACAGTTTTTCAAATCGAACGCTTGAATAATAAACGAGTAGTTTATATTCGTGCCAACCTGGGTCAGAATTTGCCTTTAGGTGATGCTACGGATAAATTAGTAGCCGAAGCTAAAGCTGTATTGCCTGCCGATATTTCTTTGGATCTAGGAGGATACTCTGAACGGAGTAGCGAAGTTTTTGCTAGTTTCGGCACTACTCTGACTCTATCGGCATTATGTATTGTCGTCGTATTGATCTCCCTGTTCCGAAGTTGGATAGACCCCATAGTAATCGCCATTTCTTTGCCTTTGGCAATAGTAGGGGCGATGTTAGCATTAGTCATCACCAAGAGTGACTTTGGCATGATCTCGCTGATCGGCTTTGTCTTTTTGCTGGGGTTAGCTACCAAAAATGCCATCTTGATAGTAGATTGCATAAATCAGTTGCGTCAGTCGGGATTAAACCGTACAGAGGCAATTCTCAAAGCCGGGCCAGTGCGTCTGCGACCAATTTTAATGACAACAGCCTCGACAATTTTAGGAATGCTACCGATCGCCTTGGGCTTGGGTGCAGGTTCGGAATTGCGATCGCCAATGGCTGTGGCTATTGCTGGCGGGTTGGTTAGTTCCACTGTGCTGAGTTTGATTGTTGTGCCAGTGGTGTACACCTATTTGGATGACTGGTTTCCCCGCTTTCAGAAGAAGGGGAGATGGGGTGATGGGGGGGTAAATTAATGTGTGTATTTGTTACGGGTGGAACTGGTTTTGTTGGTGCTAACTTGGTGCGGTTGCTCTTGCAAGAAGGATACACCGTCAGAGCCTTGGTACGTGCTTCTAGCCGACTAGACAACCTGCAAAATTTAGATGTGGAGTTAGTCAACGGCGATCTAAATGACCCAGAATTATGGCAACAGATGCTTGGTTGCCAATACGTGTTTCATGTCGCCGCCCACTATTCCCTTTGGCAAAAAGACCGGGAAGCGCTTTACCAAAATAATGTGCTAGGTACGCGCAACGTACTGACATCTGCTCAAAAGGCTGGGATTGAAAAGACTGTCTACACCAGTTCTGTTGCTGCGATTGGAGTGGGTGCGGCTGGTACAGCTGTAGATGAAACTTATCAAAGTCCTTTAGAGAAACTTGTCGGTCATTATAAAAAGTCTAAGTTTCTCGCTGAGCAAGAAGCTATGCAAGCAGCTCGTAATGGTCAGGATGTAGTTGTGGTTAATCCTGCCAGTCCAATTGGGGCTTGGGATATTAAACCGACGCCAACAGGAGATATAATTCTGCGGTTTTTGCGACGGCAAATGCCTTTTTATATGCAGACAGGACTGAATTTTATTGATGTGCGTGATGTGGCTTGGGGACATTTGTTGGCTTTGCAACGAGGAAGATCTGGGGAAAGATATATCCTGGGAAACCAAAACCTTAGCTTGAAACAACTACTTGATGAACTTGCCCTAATAACAGGTTTGGATGCCCCCAAAAATGGTATACCTGCTTGGTTGCCCCTTAGCGTTGCCTGGTTTGATGAAAAAATCCTTGCCCAGCTTGGCAAACCGCCATCCGTTCCCTTAGATGGTGTGCGTATGGCAACGCAAACTATGTACTATGATGCCTCAAAAGCTGTACGAGAATTGGGTTTACCCCAATCTTCCTTAACTGTGGCTCTCCAGAATGCTGTAGATTGGTTTTTATCACAGGGGATGTGCAGCTCTTCCTGAACCGCGATAGTACGTAGATGCGACTTCTTCAGTTGCTTGACAATCGAACGAATTTAGGATTTGATTGAGGATATTTTTCATTATCCGCATACCTGTAGATTGGAGCAAAGAATTTTATTTGCTAATATTCCACCTGTTGTGCTCTCCATATGGATTTCTAGTTCAGCCTCGGGAACAGCTTCAAATAACATTTTTTCTCCGGGAAAGACAATTTGCTCGAAACAATATTTGCCCATGTTTGAGATTCGAGCGATTTGAATCTGACTAGTCGTGTTTTTGTAAAAACACAGAATTCGGCTGTCCATTTGCAATGTTGAAGAGTTTTGCATTTGAGTTCTACTGGCTTGTTTAACAAAGTCGAAAATAGAAGTTTCCAAAGCCGCATATTCATTGGGGCTAAGATCACACGGCTGGTAAGATTGGTTGAGAAAATGGATGAGCGCCAGACTAACAGTTTCCAAATCTGCCCGTTTCTTAGCTGCTGTGAAAGCTTGAGCGAAGGTGGGATAAATTTTGCGATCGCTGAATCCAGTCTTCTCATCTGGCATCCAACATTTTTTCAATGATTTCTCATGAATTTCGTACACCTTTGAGTGTGATTTTACTTTCATCTCAACTACTAAAAGAAATTCTTCAGGAATTGGTTGATTCTACTCAATTAAAAAATCTATATAGAATTCAATCTTCCGCTAAGTTAATGAATCAACTAATAACAGACTTATTGACTTTAACTAGAGCAGAAGCAGGGAAATTAGATTTCAATCCTCAATTTATTAATATAGAAAGTTTTTGCTTGAATCTACTAGAAGATTTACAGCTTTTTCATATAAAACTACCTGCAATAAAATTTATCAAAAATGGTCGGTTTTTTCGTACACAAATAGATGAAAAGCTGTTATATTCAATCCTCAGCAACTTGCTATTAAATGCGATTAAATATTCACCTCAAGGAGGCAACATATACTTAATTGTAAATTGTGAACAAGAGGCTACTATTTTCCAAGTTAAAGATGAAGGAATAGGTATTCCACAACAAGAGCAGCAAAATATTTATGAGCCATTCTATCGATGCCAAAATGTGGAAAATATAGTTGGTACTGGTCTGGGATTAGCAGTTGTCAAGAAATGCGTGGAACTCCACCAAGGAGAAATTTCTGTAGAAAGTGAAGTAGGGTTTGGAACAATATTTACTGTTAAAATTCCTCACAATCGAAAATAGGAAATTAAGAATACAATTTTCCTTATGTCTTGAAAATAGGGATTGGGGATCGGGGATCGGAGAATAGGAAACGGAGAATAGTGAACTCTTAACAGGGAAGAATTAGAGTCTCTGGCTCTTATTAAAAAATCCCATGCTTCCAAGACATGGGAGTGAGATGATAATATATTCAACTTACTTATTAAAATCTCAAACCAACACCACCTTGCAAAGAAAAAGTAGTGCCGCCATCACGCAAGGCGTCAAAGCCAATAATCGCGTTGCCAAAAAGAACGGCATTGCTGTGAGGTACAACATAATCAATGCCTGGTTGTAAGGCAAAGCCGATTTTGTTGCCAACAGGAGAAGGTGTATCCCCGCCAGCAAAAATAAACCCAGCTCCCAAGTAAGTGTCAGTTTGCCAGTTGAGGGGGAAGTCGTAGGAAACCGTTGGCACAAGCGCTATATTATTACCGAAGAAGGCTTGACCACGGAAAGAAATTGGTGATTCTAGAAGTTTGTAACGAAAGGCAACAACGCCTCCGAGTTGACCACCATCAGCAAAACCAATTGCTGGGCCAATACCAACATAGCTACCATATGCTGCTTGAGCATCTGCTGGTTGGGTAAATTGGGTCAAACTCAAAAGTGAACTAGCCAAAAGTACTGAGACTAAATACTTTAGACGCTTCATTCCTGACTCTCCTCACACCATAATTTTGTTGGTTGTTGGTTGTTGGTTGTTGGTTGTTGGTTAGTAGTTAGTGGTTAGTAGTTAGTGGTTAGTAGTTGATGGTAGTTATTCTTCCACTCTCCCCCTCTCCCACTCTCCCCATCTCCCCACTCAATCTTAGGGACAACGGGGATGGATACCACCTTGAGTACAAATGTAAGCCAATTGTTTGGCATCTAAATTTTTCGTTTGGCTAAAATCAGCTCCTTTGACTACAGCAGATTGTGAACCTAGTGTTGGTGTTTGGACAAATTGATCGGCAGGATCTTGTTTGGCGGGGAAGAAAATAGTCCCTTGAAAATCAGTGCCTGTCAAATTTGCTCCCCGTAAATCTGCAAGGCTGAGGTCGGCATTACGGAAGTTCGCACCCTCCAAATTGGCAGAGTTCAAATTCGCATTTGTCATGCGAGTTGCACTCAGGTTAGCATTGCTTAGATCTGCACGAGCTAAATTTGCTCCTGATAGGTCTGCCCCTTGCCAATCAGTTTTGCTTAAGTTGGCAAAGGACAATTGGGTGGCGATCGCAATTACGCGTCCTAAGCGAGCAGCATACAAGTTAGCATCGTTAAATATAGCTTCACTTAAATCTGCCCCAGTCAAGCTAGCATTTTCTAAGATGGCACCGCGCACATCGGTTCCCATTAACTGAGCGCTGCTGAGGTTAGCATTAACCAGACGTGCATTGGCTAAGTTGGCCCCTTTGAGGGTAGCGCGGCTCAAGTCTGTGCGAACCATTAAAACGCGACTGAGATTAGTATCGTTGAGATTGGCTTGTTTGATCTGAGCGCCGCTCAAATCTGCTATCTGATCGTCAAAGGTATCCCACCGTCCATCTTCACCGACTCCCCGGAAACTGCTACCCTTAAAACTAGCAAAGGATAGATTCGCGCCTTTAAAATTGACTCCCGATAAATCAACTTTTTCTAATACTAAGTTGAATAAAGGACGTTCTTTGGAAACGCTTTGAGACAATTGGACGCGGCTGAGATCAAAATTGTTGAGTTTACCACTATTGACCTCAATAATCTTATTAATTACCCGTTGGTTATTTTGCAACCGCTTTTGTCGCAATTCCCTCTCTGGAGATGGGTTAGTGCCTATAGACTCCAAATCGCCAGCCAGAGACTGATTCATACTTTTTAAATCGGGTAGGGCTGGGAGACCGATATTTGCTAAAGCCTGCTCAATTGTACCTACTAAGCTGGGGTCAGTTTCTTTAGCCAGCAGATCCACAAGATATTGAGTTGCCTGTGGATCGTTGAGAGTACCCATAGCCAAAATGGCACTGCGGCGTTCTTCATTGCTAGCGCCAGAGTTGGGACTTAATTGTTGGACGAGTGTGAGGAATTGTTGGCTGTTACGCTGCTCTAATGCCCGTCGATTTTGCTGAGTTTGAATGTAGACTTGAGTACCGACTAAAGTTATTAATACACCAGCCATACTCAACAGTGCTAACCCAAGCAGCGCCATACTTGGATTTAGCGGCAATCGCCTCCACAGATTTGAAGGTGGTTGAGTGGTTTGTGATGGTGTGATCACAACAGATGCGATCGCTGCATCTTCATCTCCTTCTTCGTTCCACTGCGATTGTTCCGGCTTTTTTTCTCGCAGTTGTGAAGGTTTAAACGGTTTAGTCGCATCTATGGCGTAAGTACCTGCCAAACGGTCATGCAAGGCCCGTCGCCCTTTTGGTGATGAAAAGCCCGTCCCTTCTGTCAGTATCATCAAACCAGCCAAGACTGTCAAAACACCCAAGTTAGGAAAGGCTGGGCTGTAGCGCCAGAGTGTGTAAGCCACAGACAAGGGCAAAGTCCAACGACCAATTACTTCTCGCATCAAAACTGCTCCCAAACCAGGCGGCTGGCCTTGAGAGTTGACAACCCGAACCCCAAACCAGCGTTTGGGAAAGGTGCTACCTGTTTTGGCGAGTAGAAGCAATTGCCAACCAGAGAGTGTCAGAGGCGCTAGTATGGCTACTGTCCATAAAAAATTTGTCGGCCATGCGACGTTTCGAGTGCCATAGCTAACAGGTAGAGCTAAGGGGCGGGCGATTTCTCTTTCTGTTACTATTAATACGGGGTTTAATGGTACTCGGTTCAAATCACTTCTAGTATTCAGATACGTGCCAAGACTGTAAGGAATCAACCCACTGACAACTACCAGTGTCATTTCTGTTGCCCAAGCAGCAATACGCCTAGTTACTAGAGGCAGTGAGTTGAGTTTTCCCGGTTCATTTGACTGACTGGAACTAGGTTGATCGCTACTTCTCCTCACAATTGGGGTTGCCATCGCATATTTCCCTTGAACTTTAATATATTCGCCTGTGCCGACGTGTTAAGATATGCTATCGCTTGCGTTGTGAAGCTCTAGATAAAATAAATTTGTATCCAAAGTACACTAGTCCTGCCAAGAATGCCAAACTAATCGCAGAAGCTACTAGTCTGAACACTGCTTGCAACACAGCAAAGCTTAATAAAACTCCTACACTTACAAACACCAGCTTTCCCGTTCCAGACAGGGTGTTGAACCAACCTAAAAATCGCTGTAGTTGCGGATTTGTACTTGGAAAACCAGACTGAGAGGGTTGCTCTATTCGTTGTGATTGGGGTGTTTTCCCAGAAGAGGAATTAATTTCTGCCTCTAGTTTTCGGAGGCGTTGCTGTAAGTCTTCTTCAGGTTGAGGATTCATCAATTTTTACCTCAGCTAGCAAACTTGGTCAACAACAGACCAACTAAATGTAATAGTTGGCGGTTGTTTTAGTGATTTTAGCAAGATCGGCTCTTGAGCTTACGGTGCAAGAGTGTATCTTTAATAGAATGATAAGAGTGCGATCGCCAATTAAAAATCCAGAATATTTCTACTGTCACTGGACGAGAGCTTTAATATAGTTAGAGTTAAGAATTATGGTAAAGCTGTGACCACCAACTCAGTCAATACCTCACCTTCTATTTCTATTTTTCGCCTATCTCCTTTAATTCGGCTCACACTTTTGAGTCTATATGTAGCACTCACAGTACCTTTACCTTTTTTAGTTAAAGTAACAAATGCACCCATACCACCAACACTATTTTGGCTAGGAATTGGTATTGGTTTAGTTGCCCTGTATGCAGCGTTAACAGAACGTGTAATTGTAGACGATCAAGGAATTCAGGTAGCTTATCCCAACTGGGTACCGCGTTTTTTTCGTAAAGGTTGGTCGTTACCTTGGTCAGATGTGAAACACTTAAAACCTCGTACCACTGGACAAGGAGGATTAGTTTACTATTTTCTGACTCACGAGGGAAAAGCTTATTTATTGCCGATGCGTGTTGCGGGTTTTTCCCGGTTGGTAAAATTGGTGCAAGAAAAGACTGGCATTGATACTAGCGATGTCTATCCTTTAGCTCAACCTTGGATGTATTTAATTTTACTTTGTTTTACGCTGTTGCTGTTGTTGGTGGATGGCTGGACAATTGCCACAGCCTTAACGCAGGGTAATTTGAGTTAAAGCTTCACCTAAAAGTGATGTAGAGAAGCAAAATTTCGTAGCTCTGGAGTATTATATGCCTGTAGGGTAGGCATCTTGCCGTGCCTAAAATTTAGTAATTTATGCCTGATGTGAATTAAAAAGCTTAATCGGAATTTACTAAAGGTTAATTTGGAAACTTCCCCGCAACCAAAACTCAGACTAGAAAAAGTTAGTCTATATACAAGTTTGCAAGGAAACCTGCAAGGGTACCCGATATTACAGGGTATTTCTTTTGAGGTATTTGAGGGCGATCGCCTTGCCGTTGTCGGCCCGTCGGGTGCTGGAAAAACTTACTTACTACGCCTCCTCAACCGTTTGAGTGAACCCACTAGCGGCAAAATTTATCTGGAAAATCAGGAGTACAGTCAAATCCCTGTTTTGCAGTTACGCGCCTGTGTCACACTCGTTCCCCAAGAGTCGAAATTATTGGGAATGACAGTAAAAGATGCTTTGGCATACCCTCTAGTTTTGCGTAGTTTGCCCAAACAAACTATTCAGCAAAGAATTAGTAATTGGATAGAACAGCTACACATACCCGATGATTGGTTGGGAAGAACGGAAGTGCAACTTTCTCTTGGACAGCGCCAATTAGTGGCGATCGCACGTGCATTAGTCATCCAACCATCGATTTTATTATTAGACGAACCAACCTCTGCCCTTGATGCTGGTACTGCTTCCCATGTTATGGCAGTCATTACTCAGTTGGCTCAAAGTCATCAGACTACGATTCTAATGGTAAATCACCAGCTAGACATAGCTGAAATGTATTGCACGCGACTGTTGCACTTGCAACAAGGACGCCTGCTGGCAAATCAAAAAGCCTCTGACGTAGATTGGCTTAAATTAAAAGAAAGCTTGGTGCAAGCAGAAGCACAAACTGCTGAAGAATGGATTTAGTTAGTAGTTAGTAGTTAGTAGTTAGTAGTTAGTAGTTAGTAGTTAGTAGTTAGTAGTTAGTAGTTAGTAGTTAGTAGTTAGTAGTTAGTAGTTAGTAGTTGATTTTTTACCACTATCCACTATCTACTATCCACTATCCAGTAACTATCTATCTTTGAGTACTAATCGTTGAACGTTGATTGTTGAATCTTTCTGTCGTTAATTTTGCTGGTGACTGTGCCAAATTAGAATTCAAAATTTCCATATTAAACCGATATCCCACGTTACGAATTGTTTGAATTAAGCTAGGTTGTCGCGGATCGAGTTCTACTTTCTTTCGCAGCGATAAAACGTGAGTATCAATGGTGCGAGGGTTATCAATCGCATCGGGCCAAGCACGACGTAGTAATTCCGATCTAGTTAAAGGTACTCCTCCTGCTTGTGCTAAAACATACAGCAAACTGAATTCTTGGGGCGTTAAGTCAATAAACTCTCCTTGAAAGCGGACACGGCGCTGCACTAAATCAATTTGCAAGGTTCCATAATCCAAATAAGCTGGGGCAACGGGTGTACGGTTACGCCGAATTAGCGCCTCTACCCGCGCTAAAAACTCCTGCATCCCAAATGGTTTACAGAGGTAGTCATCCGCCCCCGCTTTCAAACCAGCAACAATATCAGCTTCATTACTGCGAGCAGATAGCATTAAAATTAATGGCTGCTGTTGGCGATGCAACCATCGGCAAAATTCAATGCCATCTCCATCAGGCAAGTCTGCATCTAAGATTACTAGTGTTGGCTGGTGGCTTAAAAAAACTTCCCTTGCCTGGTAAATACTTGCAGCTTGATGCACCCGATAGTCCAGTTGTTGCAAGTGCCAGCCAAGCAACGACCTCAGATGGGGATTTCCCTCTACGATTTCAATACAAACCGAACCCACGGTGGCAAGACCCCTTAGCGTGCATGACTTTCAAAGTAACAAAGCCTCTATCCTAGGTTTTGTAACCCTTGTTACTTCAATTGCCATTAATTTTTAATTTTCTCATGCAAAACCTAACAAGTCATTTAACCCAAAGTCTTATCCAAAGCCGAATTAGTACTATTTTTAAATTTTTGTTATAATTACTGAAACTTTTTCTAGTTAAGTCTTTTGCTTCCACAAGGGTGTCTTTTACCAAAAAACAATCACTACGGCAATTTTTTACTGCCAAGGGCATACTTTGTCCGCATAGTGAAAGCAGATACTATTCCCCAAAAAAATCTGATAGGCACATTAGTACAGTGCAGAGGTGCTGTTTGCAGACCTAAATATAACAATAACTTACCGACTCATCAAATTCCTGCTTTTCTGGAATAGGATCGAATCAGACTGTAGCTGCTAGCGGGTATTCCCCACAGCAGAAGATAGGGATTTTAAATTGGTGTCAAACTGAAATGTACTTCACATTTCAGCTTGGATAATTTACAATTCTCATTCCAAAGAGATTTTTACAGCAGTATGCTCCAAGACACGCAAACCATCCGCTATTACCAAAGACTAACCGACGCCTTCGTCGAGTTGTGGAATCGCGGTTATCGCACTGATGATATGCGGATGTATTTGGATGGTTATCTAGCCGCGCTGCGACATGGTAACGCCATTGAGCCATATTTGATTCATCGCTTAGAGGAGGAAGCTACCCGCTACTTGTACGATGTATCGAATTTCACAATGACACAAACCGAGCCGGAGCCAGATTATTATAGATGACTATGAAATAGTCACTGATGCTCACGCCTGATCGACGCAGATAATTATAGCACGTTATCCACCCGAGTCAATCACGGCAGCGGCGTGAAATTTGTAAATTACTAAAAAACATCCCCTCTGTGACGTTTGGACATTTCGGCAGAGGGGATTTTTGGTTATTTTGTCATTAGTCATTGGTTGTTAGTAGGGGCAGGTTTGACTCACAATACTTACGAATATCATGGCTAAACTGCCCGTACAGTGGTTGATTGGAACAAACAACAAACAACGAACAACCAAGGACAAATGACAAAGGACAAAGGGCTAAGAAGCTAGGGCAACTTCTACCATTTGCTGCAATTCGCCTTTTTGATAAAGTTCAATCATGATGTCTGAACCGCCAACGAATTGCCCATTGATATACACTTGGGGAATTGTCGGCCAGTTAGAATACTCTTTAATTCCCTGACGGAGTTCTGAGTCATCCAGAATATTAACTGTCTCGAAGGGAACTCCCAATGTATTCAAAATCTGCACTACATTATTGGAGAAGCCACACATGGGCATTAATTTGGTTCCCTTCATAAAAACCAAAATCTTGTTTGTGTTGACTAAATTATCAATTCGCTCTTTGAGTTCTGGTGTCATAGTTTTTGTGTTTCCTACTCTTTAAATTTAGTCAAGGGTCAAGGGTCAAGGGTCAAGAGTTTTGGACTTTTGACTCTTGACTCTTGACTATAGACTATTATTAGCAAAAGCTTCGGGTGTATAGGTTTTTAGTGCCAAGGCATGGATAGCTTCGCTGGACATCGCTTGCTGCAAAGCACCGTAGATTAACTGGTGTTGTTGCACCAGTCCTTTGCCTGCGAACTGCGATGAAACTACTGTCACTTGATAGTGGTCGCCGCCACCAGTCAAGTCTTGCACCTGAACTTGCGCGTCTGGCAGTTCCGCCTTGATCATCTCCTCAATCTGTTGCGGACTAATCATCGCAATTCCTACAAAACTTCTTTTCTATTATTATCAATAATTACGCAATTATAAATTACATTGGTCAACTTGCAGGTTCAGCAAGATTGAGTATAAATGCACTTTTTATATCGTATCCGTTTAATCAGTTTATGTTTCACTGCTCGATGCGGCTAGTAGGTTTTCTTCCCATTACCAATTACCCATTACCGACCTCAACGGATAATATAAGTGTTCAAGGTGGAAAGTAATTGTGGCGTTGCATAAATGCGGGATGAATTGGCGGTTGAAACCATTGAAAATTCGTCCCAAATTGGGGCGAAATCATCCCATGATTCAGCAACGCCATAATTGTGTATAGTCCCATCCTATCATTAGACACTCAAAAGCCCGCTCACCTGCTGGCGGCGGTCTATTGAAGAAATTGATAATAGATATAGTTTTTTTAATTATTTCTGGGATGAAGAAGAGTTACTATTTCCCCCTGTGGGATTGGGGGCATTGACAAAGCCCAGTTCTTGTAATTGTTGGTAAGCTTTCTGACCTAGCGGTCGCGTTGGGTTTTGACTTTTAATAATTTGAACTAGCAACGGCACTGCTAATTCTGGTTTATTTTGGGCTCGATGTACAAGTGCTAGCTGATAAGTGGCTTCATCCCGCATTTGAGCAGTTTCTAGTGCCATTTTGCGCTGGGAATCGGCAACTCTATTATCAATTCCAGAAAAGCTAGAATTCAGTTCTTGATAAAAATTAGATAGCTGATTAAAAACCTGTCTTGCTTCTTGGAGTTTTTTCGCAGCTACCTCATAGTTTTGGGAATTGACAGCTTGGCCTGCCTCCGTCATTAAACGCTTACCGCCATCAACGCTTAAAAGACTGTTATTTTGAACTGTTGGACGCAAGTTGTTGGGGTTGTTGGGATCAATAGGTTGTGCTTGGTTGGGACTATTGAATATCTGTGGTTGTTGAGCATGAACTGGTGATAGCAAGCTCAGGGTTGCTATGACTGATAAGAATGTGAAGCGAATCAAGGGAACATTGGCTACTGACTTCATGGGATAAATTTATGCAACAACTCAATAAAAAAGAATGGAAACTTCGGGTATCTTAACTCTGTTTAGGACTTTGACAAAACAAAGCCACATACTTAGTTTCTCCGATCTAGACTGATAATCGGTGAAATCATGTTCCCATCGCTTCCTTACAGTAGCTTAAATCACTGCTATGAACGATCGCCTAAATTCCTCTGATTTTCCTGCCACGGGTATATCAGCAAACAGCCAAGGACTAATTTTACAACGCGGTGGTGAAGAGTTGATCTTGGAAAAAGTGAGCGATCGCTTCACCGTCCGTCCCACTGATGACCTTTCACCCCAACAATTATCCCAAGTGAACTGGGGCAGTTGGCGTCGCAGTATTCCCAACGCCCAACTAGCATTATTCACTGTTGCACCTACGCAGCTGGAGTCAGCCATGACTGAGGCACGGGACTCTAACAATGTGGCATTTGCCAGTCACGTTTACCAAATCAAAGATAGTCCTGCCACGAGAGTTTATCTTAGCGACCAAATTACAATTCAATTTGCATCCTGGGTAGACGCTGCCAAAATTAACTCCATTGCCGCCACCTTTGGCTTAGTGCTATCTAAACCAATTCCCAGCCTCCCCAACACTTTTGTTTTCCTAGTCAGTGAACAAGCACAAGCAAACCCAATTAAGATCGCTAACCAGTTGATTTCATTCCCAGAGATTGTAGTTGCCGAACCAAACATCGTTGTGCATCAACAACCCTATTACCAACCCCGTGACCCCCTTTATCCCCAGCAATGGTATCTCAACCACAACGGCGGCAATCAATTAGCTAATGGTTCTCATATTGCGGCCGAACAGGCTTGGAATATCACTCGCGGCGTTCGTTCTGTTGTGGTAGCGGTAGTAGATGATTCCTTTGATTTAAATCATCCAGATTTTCAAGGTAGCGGCAAAATTGTTGCCCCCAGAGATTTAAAAGAAAATGATTTTTTGCCCTTACCTAACGAAAAAGAAGCCAGCCACGGTACAGCTTGTGCGGGAATAGCCGTAGCAGAAGAAAATGGTACGGGAATTGCTGGGGTTGCTCCTGGTTGTGCTTTAATGCCGATTCGTAGCACGGGATTTTTAGATGATGAATCAATAGAAGAGATTTTCAACTGGGCGATCGAAAAGGGAGCGAGTATAATTTCATGCAGTTGGGGAGCATCGGCAATTTACTTCCCTCTTTCCTTGCGCCAACGCGCCGCCATCACTCGCGCTGCTACTAAAGGACGTAATGGCAAAGGTTGCATTATCCTGTTTGCCGCAGGCAATGCTAACCGTCCGGTGAGCGGTAGCGTGAATGAACAGGGATGGCAGAAAAACTTAGTAAAAGGCGATACTAAATGGCTAAGTGGTTTTGCTGTTCACCCAGATGCGATCGCGGTTGCTGCTTCCACCAGTTTGAATAAAAAAGCTGCCTACAGCAATTGGGGAGCGAACATTTCTGTTTGTGCGCCTAGTAACAATGCCCCACCGGGAATGTGGTTCCAACAGGAGGGTTATGTATATACCCAACCAGCGATCGCCACAGCCCTATCTGGACGAGGCATGTTTACCACCGACCAAGTAGGGGCTGCTGGCTACGAACCAGGCGATTTTACCAGTAACTTTGGTGGGACTTCTAGTGCTACTCCTGTAGTTGCAGGCGTAGCAGCACTAGTTTTGTCGGTGAATCCCGATTTAACAGCAAAACAAGTCAAACGCATCTTAGAAGAAACTGCTGATAAGATTGTTGACCTTGAACCCGACCTCCAATTGGGTAGGCGTTATGGTACTTATGATGAGAATGGCCATTCCCAGTGGTTTGGTTATGGGAAAGTGAATGCCCTGCGGGCAGTACAAGCAGCCCAAAAGCTGCGTCCTAGCACACTTTCTACAAATGGGCAAATAGGAGGAGGGAACAATAGCAAAACATCAATACCAGATAATGACCCACAAGGCATAAAAAGCGCGATCGCCATATCTGAATCTAGCCTAGTCAAAGATATTCAGGTGAGTGTCAACATTACCCATGAATTTTTAGGTGATTTAGAAATTTATTTAATTGCCCCTAACAATCACCTAGTTTTATTGCAGAGTCGCATCTTAGGTCGTCGCAGCGAATTACAAGCAACTTACACAGTGCGATCGCATCCAGTACTGGCGCAGTTATTATCTTTACCAGCCAAAGGACGTTGGCAGTTATGGGTTATTGACTACGCACCACAAGATATAGGGAAAATAAATAGCTGGGAATTAACTTTAGGAATTTAGTTATTGGTTAGTGGATAGTGGTTAGTGGTAAAAAACCAACTACTAACTACTAACTACTAACAAATTACGAATTTGGCATTTCTGCAAATGTGTGAGTCGTAATTGTCGATTCATCATAACAGCTTAAATTTTGAAGTGCTTTTGCTAAATCAGCTGTCAAGCATTTGGCATCTTGTTTCACATTACCATGAGCATAATCTGCAACCTTGATAGCAGAGCCGATGTGAATGCTAACATCACTACCCCAATGCGGATAAGGATCGCTGTAATTAATACCAATAGGCAGAATTTTCACTCCCAGTCCTGGATAGCTAGATTCAGCAGTCAAAGCTAAACGAGCAATTCCTGGCTTGAGAGTGTGAACTTCACGATCGCGAAAAATGCCACCTTCAGGATAAATGACTAACATTTCTCCACGCTGAAGTAATTCAACTGTATGGCGGAGAGTGGATATTGATGGGCGTTGGGGATCTACAGGAAACCCTCCTAAGCGTCGAACAAACCAACCTTGCAAACCTTGGCATTCAGTAATTGTTACCATAAATCGCAAGTCTCGGCCCGTGATGCCACGACCAGTAGCGTAGGGTAGGAGCAATGAATCCCAACGCGCCCGATGGGTAGGCGCAAGGAGAACAGGGCCAGTTGTGGGGATATTTTCTTGTCCGACGATCTTAATCTGCCCAAAAAATGACGTTAAAAGATGGCGTCCTAAGAAATACGCCACAGGAGTCAACCAGGGAGAAATCCATGAGGTAGTAGAAACCAACTTCGGATTGGCTGGAATTTCGGTCAGTGTTGGGTGGCAGGTCTGGTTAGAAGATTGAACTTCGATCATGACGGTGGCTGCTGACTGTTGGCTAAACAAGTAATGTAATGAAAACAAGGATTAGATACACCGTAGATTTTCTTCCTAGAATTGTGTTGCACTAATTGGACAGTTTCACCTCTGTCCGTTAATGAGGGCGATGTCGCCGATGAGCAAACCAGGCTTGTAACTGCTGACGGCAAGCGGATTCAAGAATGCCTCCAATGACACGCAGGCGATGATTAGAAGCCGCACTATCGGGGATATTAGCAACAGTACGAATTGCGCCAGTTTTGGGATCATCCACGCCATAGACCAGAAGTCCAATACGGGCTTGGACAATTGCACCCGCGCACATCGGACAAGGTTCAAGAGTGACGTAGAGAGTACATTGGTTGAGACGCCAAGTTTGTAACTTGTTAGCAGCTGCCCTGAGCGCTAAAATCTCCGCATGAGCAGTTGGATCTTGGTCGCGTTCTTTGCGATTTTCACCTTCTGCAATCAAATTCCCAAATGAATCAATAATAACAGCGCCTACGGGAACGTCACCCCCATCACCCGCCATTTGTGATAGTTCTAGAGCTTGATGCATCCAGTAACGGTGTATAATATATTCTGGGTATTCAACTAGCACGTTTTTATCCCCACAAAGGCGTAAAAAACTAGTCCTAAGGCTAGAAAACTGGAGCTAAACTAGCAAAATTCACCTAATTTTGGTGTGAGAAGCATAATATCAGGAATTAAAAAATTATGAATTATGAATTATGAATTATGAAATTTTCAGCATTCATCATTCTCCCCAGTACCCAATCCCCAATTACCAATACCCAGTGTGAAGTTTTAAGAGTGCGATCGCTGCCAGATAAATTTAAACAAAAAAACTAAAAAAATTATTCAAAAATTTATTCAACGCGGGAATTACAGAAGCTGTTAGTAATTATCGTTGTTTATATTTGCATCTAAAAATATAACCTCGCGATGAACCCGCGAAAAAAGCATAAAAGCCAGGAAGAGATTCTCAAGCAACAGCAGCAGTCAAATTTTGTAGGGCGAGAAAAACAAATCACCTTATTTCGCCGCAATTTAGAATTACTACTTCAAGATGAACGTCGTCGCTTTATATTTAATGTCTGGGGTCAAGGTGGAGTTGGCAAAACTACTCTGCTGCGGCAGTTTCGTACAATTGCAGAAGAGGCAAAAGCGATCGCTGCTTACACAGACGAAGGAGAAAAAAGCGTACCAGAAGTAATGGCTAGTTTAGCCAAGCAGTTAGAACAGCAAGGTCACAAACTAGAAAAATTTAGTGAATGTTACAAAATTTACCGCCAGAAGCAGCAAGAATTAGAAAGCGATCCGGAAGTTCCTCTTGGTTTGTCGGCTTTTTTAGGGCAAACTGTAGCCCAAGGCGGAGTGCATTTAGTACGGCAAGTTCCTGGTACTGGTGTTGTATTTAAATTTGTAGAACAAGCGTGGGAATGGTCAGCCTTTGTAACTAAAAAATTGACCAATAAGGACGAAGTGCGCCTATTACTGGAACCACAAGCAGTGCTAACGCCTTTGTTTTTAGAAGAGATTGGGAAATTAGCAGATAATTATCACATCGCTTTATTTTTCGATACTTACGAGCGCACAGAAGAATTTTTAGATCGCTGGCTAAAAGAGATTTTGGACGGTCATTATGGTGAAGTACCGCTCAATATAATACTGATTATTGCAGGTCGCCAGGAGTTGGACAAAAACCATTGGGCATTTTACGAAGGATCAATAGCGTGTTTGCCCTTGGAACCTTTTACTAAAGAGGAAGCCCAAGAATATTTAACGCGAAAAGGCATTACAAACAGTCACGTCATTGATACAATTATCAGCCTTTCTGGATGTTTACCACTGTTAGTAGCTACCTTAGCAGCTGAAGTTCCTCATCACTCTAGTCAGGTTGGCGATCCCAGGGGCACAGCAATAGAACATTTCTTGAAATGGGTGGAAGATCCAACACGGCGACAAGCAGTGGTGAATGCTGCCATTCCTCAGTGTTTAAATCGGGATATTCTCGCTAAGTTGCGAGAAAAACAAGAGGCAGATGGACTATTTAACTGGCTGAAAGAAATGCCCTTTGTCAAAGAGCGTCCCAATGGCTGGGTGTATCATGATGTCATCAAAACGCAAATTTTACACTACAAGCGTCTTTCATCACCACAAAGTTGGGTACAGTTGCATGGTAAGTTGGCAGACTACTACGACACTCTACGCAATGACCTGCAATTGGATGAACAAAAGAAATGGCGTGACCAAACCTGGCAAAGCCATACACTGAACCTTATATATCATCGTTTGTGTCAATCACCACTCAAGTATTTACCTTTAGCTCTGAATGGATTCCTAGCTGCTCTTAAAAATCAACGCAGCTTTGCTCACATCTGGGCAGAAACAATGGTGCAGGCTGGTAAAGATGCAGATACAGATGAAGTTCAGCACTGGGGTGAAAAGCTAGTTGAGGGATTAAAAGCTAATAATGAAAATCGCTACGATGTTGTTGTGGACATGTTCACAGCTTTGTTGAGCCATGCCAATCTTGATGCACAATGGCGTTTAGTAGCTTTAGACTGGCGTGGATATATCTATTCTCAAACTAACAAATACTCGAAAGCTTTGGAAGATATGACTGAGGCTATTAATTTAGCTCCCTATCAAGCTGAGTATTTAGCGGTTCGAGGCAAAACTTATTACTCAATACAGCGTTATCAGGAAGCACTCCAGGACTTTAACCGTGCCATTGAACTCAACCCTAACTTAGACTGGGTACTGGCAATTCGGGGTCTAACTTATCGCTCAATACAGCATTATCAGGAAGCACTCCAGGACTTTAACCGCGCCATTGAACTCAACCCTAACTTAGACTGGGTAATGGCAATTCGGGGTGACACTTATCGCTTAACACAGTGTTATGAAGAAGCACTCCAGGATTTTAATCGCACTATTGAACTTGACTTCAACCTCGACTTAGCGCTAGCAAGTCGAGGTGAAACTTACCGCTTAATGCAGCGTTACCAAGAAGCACTCCTAGACTTTGACCGTGCCATTGAAATTAACCCTAACTTCGACTGGGCGCTAGCTAGTCGGGGTCAAACTTATCAATCAATGCAGCGTTACGAGCAAGCACTCAAAGACCTTGACCGCGCCATTAGGCTTAACCCCAATAACCCTTGGGCGCTGGCTAGTCGGGGTCAAAATTATTGCTTGATGCAGCGTTACGAGCAAGCACTTAAAAACTTTGATCGTGCGATTAAACTTAACCCTAATAACGCTTGGGCGCTGGCAGGTCGAGGGGAAACTTACCGCCTAATGCAGCGCTATGAAGAAGCACTTAAAGACTTTGACCGCGCGATTATACTTAACCCTAGCTATGCTTGGGCATTGGTCAGTCGGGGGGAAATTTATCTCATGCTGAAACGATACAATGATACTCTGATAGATTTTAAAAACGCTCTAGAGTTGGAATCTAATAATAATTGGTGTTTGTATGTTCGAGCTTTAACTTACCAAGCTCTTAACAAACCAGACAAAGCACAGGCTGATTTTGCTCTAGCAATTCAACTTGCTAAACAGCATTTTGAACAACATGCTCAAGACTGGCGCAATACCTTTAACCTCGCCCTTTACTTTTTGGCTGTTCAGTACATCCCAATAGCGAAGCAGTTATACCAGTATGCTTTATCTAAAGGTGCTTCTTTAGAGCACATTCACGAAGCTATTCGCGATCTGGATGATTTTTTGACTGTCTTTCCTGAGCATGTGCAAGCTAAAGATATACAAAAGTTTTTACGGTCTGCTTTGATCTAATTAAGTCACGCCTGATGTGAATTAAGCAAGCTGGTTTCATACAACGAAATAAAAATCACCAATTCCTACCAACTTCTTAAACTCTTTGTGTCCTTTGTGTCCTTTGTGGTAGCCTGCGGCAAGCCGCTGCGCGTCTACGTTAACATAAATATCTCTGAGTATGAAGAAATTAATTAAATTTTTTCTCTATGAGCTATTTTAGGATGCAGCAACTCTCTGGGCGATTCTCAGTTTGGCAGAACGAGCGCGGGGATTATTAACAATTTCTTCTTCTTGTGCGGTAATTGGCTTTTTTGTCAAAACCTGCAATAAGGATGAATTTCTAAAACTGTGCTTCACTAAGCGGTCTTCTAGGCTATGAAAACTGATAATCGCGATTCTACCACTTGGTATGAGTGCCTGTGGTGCTTTAGCAAGAAAGGTTTCTAAAGACTTTAACTCGTCATTGACCACAATTCGCAGCGCTTGAAAAACACGGGTGGCGGGGTGAATTCTGCCATAACGATATTTAGGAGGGACGGAGGAGGCGATCGCCTGTGCTAGCTCAGTGGTAGTGTGAAATGGACGCTGTTCAACAATGCGTTTGGCAATGCGCCGCGAAAGTCTCTCTTCGCCGTACGTAAAGAAAATATTAGCTAACTCCGCTTCATCCCATTCATTCACGACATCAGCCGCAGTAAGAGATTGGCTTGTGTCCATCCGCATATCTAATTCTGCTTCATGGCGAAAGCTAAAGCCCCGTTCTGGCCTATCCAAATGGTAAGAACTCACGCCTAAATCAGCAAGAATACCGTCAAAAGTATTAGATGGGTACTTATAGGCAGCAAAATTACTGTGAATAAAAGTGATTTTCTCCCCAAACTCAGCCAACTCCTTTCTCGCCGCCGCCAAAGCATCTTCATCCTGGTCAATGGCGGTGACTCGCACATCTGGTGCAGCTTCTAAAATCAAGCGAGTGTGACCACCTCCTCCTACCGTTGCATCTAAATAATGCCCACCAGGACGTACCACCAAGCCTTCAATGACTTCCTGAGGTAAGACAGGAATATGGGAAAAAGTCGGTTCTTCGATATCTAGTGGTTGAGAGGAATGAGAATTCATATGGGCTGGCGCAGAAATGAACAATTAACGATAAATAAATACAGTAGGTGTGTTAAATAGCCCTGACTGTCTAATTGATATGTTCAAATAGAAGCTCAATTATCTATTTATTTGTCAATATACAAAGTGACACTATTTGAAGTGACACATATAAAAATCTTCCCTTTCATCATCCTTGCACCTTTCCTTTTTCCCTTTCTTATTTAACGAATGGATATATCAAACTGCTCTTGATTTAAAGTCATACTTATGCATGTTGGTGCGTTCAAACACCAATATAACCTATCGCTATCTTCTGGAATGCTTATAGATAGTTCTGTGAGTGAGAATCGGCTTACCCACACCCATCTCAATATAATTAAATTAGTTAAATGCAAGCCAAACGCATGAATTCCGCAGCCCTAACCTGTTGAATTTATGCGTATTAGTAGCAAATGTATATTCAAAAAGCCACCCGAAATCAGAACGTCAAACACATTTCCAAGTAGGGGTTACTGGCTTCATCGTTCACAAACGGGAGAACACTGAATCTATGGCAAGAATAGAAACCCGCACTGAACCTATGGTGCTGAACATGGGGCCCCATCACCCCTCAATGCACGGGGTTCTGCGGTTAATTGTCACCTTAGATGGCGAGGATGTCGTTGATTGTGAACCGGTAATTGGCTACCTGCACCGGGGAATGGAAAAAATCGCGGAAAACCGCACCAATCTCCAGTATGTTCCCTACGTGAGCCGCTGGGACTACGCAGCGGGTATGTTTAACGAAGCCGTTACTGTTAACGCCCCAGAAAAGTTAGCAGGTATTACCGTCCCCAAACGCGCCAGCTACATCCGCGTCATCATGCTGGAGTTGAACCGCATCGCCAACCACTTACTGTGGTTTGGCCCCTTTCTTGCTGATGTGGGCGCTCAAACTCCCTTTTTCTATCAGTTCCGCGAACGGGAAATGATTTACGATCTGTGGGAAGCAGCCACAGGTTATCGCATGGTCAACAACAATTACTTCCGGATTGGGGGAGTAGCAGTTGACTTACCTTACGGTTGGGTTGACAAGTGCTTAGACTTTTGCGACGACTTATTGCCGAAAGTAGACGAGTATGAGCGCTTGGTTACTAATAACCCCATTTTCCGCCGTCGCGTCGAAGGTGTCGGTACTATCACGCGCGAAGAAGCAATTAACTGGGGGCTTTCCGGCCCGATGTTACGGGCATCTGGCGTGAAGTGGGATTTACGGAAAGTAGACCATTACGAATGTTATGACGACTTCGACTGGGAAGTACACTGGGAAACAGCCGGAGATTGTCTAGCCCGTTACTTGGTGCGGATGCGGGAAATGCGCGAATCCGTGAAGATTATTAGACAAGCCATCAAAGGACTTCCAGGCGGCCCTTACGAGAATCTGGAAGCCAAACGGATGCAGGCAGGTAAAAAATCCGAGTGGGATGACTTTGATTACCAGTACATTGCTAAAAAAGTCGCTCCCACCTTTAAGATTCCCAAAGGAGAAATTTATAGTCGTGTAGAAAGCGGCAAAGGTGAATTGGGAATTTACTTGATAGGCGATGATAACGTTTTCCCTTGGCGATGGAAGATCCGTCCGGCGGATTACAATAACCTACAAATTCTGCCTCATTTGCTAAGAGGCGTGAAGGTAGCAGATATTGTGGTGATTCTGGGCAGCATTGACGTAATTATGGGATCGGTAGACCGTTAATTACTCTTTAGGGTGGGCATTGCCCACCTTATACCAATTCTGTATAAAGATGCGCCCTCCGTGTCAGAAATAAAAACGTAGACGCGTAGCGGCTTCCCGTAGGGTACCACAAAGAACACAAAGAGAGGAGATATGGAGAGAATTTGGCGCAGCTTCACAAAGAAACGATATTACTAAAAAATCCTTATAGTAATCCTAAATAATTCGTAAAAATCCCTTTTTATGTCTTTTCTTCCTGTACTTTGTGTACTTTGTGGTTCGTTTGAAAAGAAAGTCTTACTACTCTAATATGATGATTATATTTAACAAATTAATATTAATAAATTATGGTTCAAACTCTCTCAAAAGAAAACATTGCACTTGAGCAATTAAAAGATTTACAACGTATACTCAGACGCATTTGCTAATAGACAGGAAATAACAAACAAATTTAAAAATGCCTAGAAGACAGGACTAAATAAACAAAGCCCGCGTATGCGGGCTATACAATAAGGCGTTTACAAATCAGATTTGCTGCTACACTTCTGCCACAACTTGTTCCTGTTCTTTTTCTACAAACGTCTGCACGCGGGCGCGGTAATGTCTTAAAGTCTCATCTACCCAATCGCGATCGTTACTATTGGCATACAAATGTACTAGTGGTTCGCTGGCATCGGGTAAAACTAACACCCAACTATCATCGTAGGGGTGGCAAATTTTTACCCCATCGATTAATTCCAGATTTTGTGCTGGGTGAGTTTCTACCAGGTGACGCATTAGTGCTCCTTTGGCAGTCCAGGGACAACGAATCACATGAGATTTATGTACCACGCGCGGCAATTCTGACCGGACGGCGGCAAGCGATCGCTCTTGGATTGTCAGCATCTCAATTAATTTAGCAATGCAGAACATGGCATCAAAACCCGGATGCAATTGCGGGAAAATAAAGCCTGTGTCTGCACTACCTCCCAACACTACATTCGGATTCTTGTAACTTGCCTCCATCAACGCCGTGGGATTGGCTTTGGTGCGAATGACTTTACCATCGTGGCGACGGGCAATTTGTTCTACCGCACTGGATGCATGTACTGGTACGACAACTGTTCCTCTAGGATTGGAGGTTAACATCATGTCTACCATCAGTGCTGTTAACATTTCCCCACGAATAGCTATGCCAGATTCATCAACCAAAATTAGCTGTTCGCCATTCGCCGATACCTGGACGCCAAAGTTCGCTTTTAACGCCTCTACTACATGACCCAACTGCGTCAGTAGTGTTTCACGGTCAGTAGCAGACATGGCAGTTTTATTCAAACTGGCATTCAGCACTACCGCATCCACCGCATACTTGTCTAACATTTGCGGCAACACTGCACCGGATACGGCATAAACGTAGTCAATTACTACTTTTGCCCGACTATTGCGAATTGTGTCAATGTGTAACAGCTTTTCAAAGGCTGTGCAGTATTCGTCAGCCACTTCACTGGGATAGGCAACATCGCCAATTTCGTGAATGAGCGATCGCCGCATATCTTCTTTGAAGTAAGCGCCTTCAATTTTCTTTTCTTTAGCTTTGGAAATATTAATGCCCTTGGCGTCGAGGAATTCAATCAAGATATAATCTGGGCGATCTGGATGTACGCGTACGTGGATACCGCCAGCTACACCCATTGTTGGTATCACAGTACGCGCGATCGGGATAGCTGTCGCGTCTAGGTTCTGAATATTCACACCAACGGACATGAGACCGGCGATTAACGAGCGAGTGACCATGCGCGAGATATTGCGTTGGTCGCGGGAAACCGTTACCTTTGAACCGGGTTTCAAAGTAGAACCATAAGCAGCACCCAATTTCACTGCAAATTCAGGGGTAATATCAATATTTGCCAATCCTTGTACGCCCCGTTGCCCAAACAAGTTGCGCTGGGCGGTATTCCCCCAAATCAGGTTAATATTCAAAATCGCCCCTGACTCAATCTTTTTACTGGGCCAAACCCGCACGCCAGGGCTAATTTGGGCTTCTTCTCCCACCGTTGAAAGTGAACCGACTACGGCAGCTTCTAATACATGAGCGCGGCGGTCTACACGAGTACCACGGGAAATTACGCAAGCGGATAGGTGCGCTTCCTCACCAATAATTGCACCATTCCAAAGAATCGGGCGCTTGAGGTTGGCATCAGCACCAATGGTGACATTATCCCCAATCACTGTTCCTGCTTCGATCTGAACTCTGGCCCCGATGCGGCAATTGTCACCAATAATGGCAGGGGCCTCAATTTCAGCTGTGGGGTCAATGTAAGTGTTTTGACCTACCCATAAACCAGGAGATTGCTCTTTATAAGGAAAGTCAAGCTTAACTTTACGATCTAATGCATCATACTGAGCTTCACGATAGGCATCTAAATGACCGACATCGCACCAGTAGCCTTTAGCGATGTAACCAAACATTGGTTCGCCTTCTTCCAGCAGCAAAGGAAATAAATCTTTAGAAAAGTCCGATTCCTGGTTAGCTGGCAAATATTCCAAAACCTCTGGCTCCAAAATGTAAGCACCAGTGTTAACAGTATCGGAAAAAATTTCACTAGTAGAAGGTTTTTCTAAAAATCGTTTAATTCGGCCTTCTTCATTAGTAATTACTACTCCAAACTCTATTGGGTTGGGAACACGAGTCAAAATCAAAGTTGCTTTCGATTTTTTTTGTTTGTGAAATTCAATTGCTGCTGACAGATCAAAATCTGTGATACTATCACCGCTAATTACTAAAAAGGTTTCATCTAGAAGTTCAGCAATGTTTTTCACACAGCCTGCTGTACCCAAGGGCTGGTCTTCTTCCACTGAGTAAGTAATCTGTACACCAAAATCGCTGCCATCTTGAAAGTAATCTCGCAAGGCATCAGGTAAATAATGCAGTGTGGCAACTACTTCTGTGATGTCATGCCGTTTGAGAAGATTAATTATATGTTCGGCAATTGGTCGATTTAGGATGGGTACCATAGGTTTAGGCAGGTCGCATGTTAACGGACGAAGTCGCGTTCCCGATCCTCCTGCCATCAGTACTGCTCTCATAGATCCTCCTTAGGCTATTTGCACCACTTGCTGCATCAAGGTTAAATCAGATGAAGTTCTGTCTCCTTTCTTTAGTGTCCTATGGATATTGAAATTTGAGGAACTTCCGCAAGATGCATCTAGCTAAGCATAAGTACATCTACTCATCACACTAGCTTGTTTGTCGATACAAAATCAAGCCGCTACGCGGAGTCATTAGTCTTTTGTCCTTTGTCTTTACTAATGACTAATCAACAAGAAAAAATATAAATATTTTTGTTTTTGTTTTTAGTTTTGCTTTTTGACTTGATTTTCACCGAGTTTTGGATTGCTTTGTTGATGAACTATAACTGGATGCTATGAGGAAGGCTACTTTAAACTGGAATATAAGGATTTTTATAGATACTGTCTTGTGCTTGTGGAGTAGATTGGAATGGGTGAATTGATTGGTTTTGTACTTTTAGTAGGTTACGTAGGTGGTGCATGGAAGTTTTGGAGTGGATTTAGAAATACGAACTTCACTCGCAGCTTGGGCAATCGCCTGATGTTATCTTTGCTTTGGCCAGCTTTGTATATTGCAAATAAGTCTTATCGTCAAAACTTTAGAAAGGCGCTCAAGGGTTAAAGATTACTGTTAAATTTCCAATCATGAGAATTCGGTGGTGGGACGAATCTGGTTAATTGGTGGGACTGCTGAAAGCGTTTTTTTAGCAGAAGCACTCGCCCACTCCCAAATTTCTTGCGTCGTTTCTGTCACCACAGAAGCAGCGCGATCGCTTTACCCAAATGCATCGACGTTGTTGGTTTGGGTAGGAAATTTAAATTTTGTAAACTTAGATAAATTTTTGCAACAACAGCAAATTGCTGCTGTTTTAGATGCATCTCACCCTTACGCAGTGGAAATTTCCAAAAATGCGATCGCAGTGTGTCAAAAGTTGCAAATTCCTTACCTGCGCTATGAACGCCCCGTTATTGAAGAGAGGGGGGGAAGGGGAGAGGAGGGGAAGGGGAGAATAGTTTATATAGATAGTTTTAATACAGCAATTTGCGGAAATTACTTAACTAAGGAACGGGTGCTTTTGACTGTGGGATATAGACCATTGCACCTATTTTTACCTTGGCAAGAGCGAGCTACTTTGTTTGCTAGGCTACTTCCTTCACAAATAGCTTTAGAGGCTGCATCAAAGGCAGGATTTACACCAGATAGAATTATTTGCTTACGTCCTCCCATCTCAGCTGATTTAGAAAAGGCGCTATGGCGTCACTGGGATATTTCCTTAGTTATCACCAAGGCATCAGGTACAGCAGGAGGAGAGGACGTTAAGCGAAGGGTTGCAGCGGAGTTGGGCGTAAAGCTAGTAATAATTACTCGCCCAGAGGTTGTCTATCCGCAGCAAACAAGTGATGTATCAGAGGCGTTGGAGTTTTGCTGTCAGCACGTAGTTAGTGCTTGAACTGGTAATTTCCGAATTACCTTCTTCTTCCATTGGTAAGGATGTTGATAGCTGCACCTGCGGCTGCGCCATCAATTGCATCGCCAGCGGCATTTCTGGTGTTGCCACGAAGAATTGTGCCAGTTGCTGCACCAGCAGCCGCACCGACGCCGACATCTTGACCGATGTTACGGTATACACGGTTTTGCGGTTGCTTTCTAGTACCGTGAACGGCATTGACAGCAGCACCAGCAGCAGCACCCTTAACAGCGTTGTTTAATACAGAACCACGTCCTCTGATCGCACCAGATAGGATGCCAGCACCTGCTCCGATCGCGGTATCTTGGAGGATGTATTCATCAGCAGACGCAGGTTGAGCAGGAACCAAGCTAGCTCCAGCTACACTTGCAGCCATTAAGCTGGGTAAAAATGCACGTTTCAATATTTTGTTCATAGAAGTACCTTCTCAACAGATTTAATTTAATGATTGAATTTGTTTGACTCTACTTTCAGTCTAGGCAACAGTAATTTTTCTTGCATGAAAATTCTTTCATGATACCCGTAAAAAAGTATGTTCGGCTGCCAGTTTTTTTATTGGCATATGGTAGTTAGGGTTGTCCATATTCATTAGTTATTGCTTTGCGTAAAATAGTAGGGTTTTTTAACGCAGAGGTACGCAGAGGAAACGCGGAGGTACGCAGAGTTTTTGCGAGTTTTATTCGCTAGGAATTAAAGTGCTGTGTGTAAGAGAGCAGCTTAGCTTGATGTGAATCAAAATGCCTGAATCCATTCTTTGATAAAGTATTCTGTCCAAATACCGTTTTGCCAGTAGGGATCGTTTTCTACTAACTGGCGTACTGTTTCTTCATCTGGCGCTTCATAAATTCCAAACACTTTGGTCACATCTTTAGTAGGGCCAATAGTAATTAACACGCCAGATTCTTTCTGTTTTGCCAGTCCATCTAAATGCGCTTGTCGGTAAGGAGCGCGTTTTTCGAGGACATCTTCGCAGTAAGTTCCCCACATTACATATTTGGGCATAGGTAATCAATTCTCAAAATTCAAAAGGATGGTTAGTAGATAGTAGATAGTTGTTAGTAGATAGTAGATAGCTGTTAGTTGTTGGTTTTTTACCACTAACCACTAACCACTAACCACTAACCATTAAGTACTATTAACTTCTCAAGGCAACACCAAATTTTTCGACTAGTGTATCGCGAACTTTTTGATGTACTGGTTCAACTTCTGCATCGGTAAGAGTGCGATCGCTAGCCCGATAAATTAAGCGGAATGCCAAACTCCGCTGTCCTGGTGGTACATGTTCGCCGCGATATTCGTCAAACAATTCCACAGACTCTAGCAAATCTTTGCCTGCGTTGTTAATTGCTTTTTCGATTTCGGCAACTGTCACCTTTACGGGTGCGAAAAAGGCAATGTCTCTGTCAGTAGCTGGATAGGTGGAATAAGGTTTAAATGTCGGTACGATGATTTCATCTTGATCCAGTGCGTCCAACAGTACATCCAGATGCATTTGAAACAGGTAAACTGCTTCTGGTAAACCTCTTTCGTGCCGTAGTTGGGGATGCAGTTGCCCAAAGATGCCCAGTCTGTTTCCTCCGATCCACAATGAAGCAGTGCGTCCTGGATGCAAGCGTTCATCACGGCAATCGGGTTGATATTCTACTTGCAAACCCATTTGCTGAAATACGCTTTCGAGTACGCCTTTGGCTTCAAACCAAGTCATGGGTTGTTCGCGTCCGCTTCTTGTCCACTTGCTGGAGGTGCGATCGCCCCCCATAATTCCGGCTATGGCATCCGCTTCTTGCAAGCCGTTTTCTTCCTGCCAGAAAATTCGCCCAATTTCAAAACCGTTGAGGGGGCCGTTACCTTGTTCTAAGTTGTACACAAAAGCGTCTATTAACCCGGATATCAAATCAGTTCGCAGGGCTGAATATTCTACAAATAACGGATTTGCTAGCGCTATCTGTCTGTCTCCCCCAGGCTTGACTAGGGAGTAGTGCATTAATTCTGTCAAACCTTCTGCCCGGAAGGCAGTTCGCAGTTTCCGGAGCATTTCCACATCAAAAGGTAGATAACCTGCTCCTGACTTTTCGGGTAGAGTGTCGCAGAAATGATCGTAGCCGTAGAGACGGGCAATTTCTTCAACTAAATCTATTTCCCGTTCTAAGTCGCGGTAACGGTAGGGCGGTACTGTCACCATCCACTTGCCTTCGTCTAAAGAAGTAAGCTGACATCCTAATGCCGTTAAGATGCGTTCTACATCTTCAGCTTGCAGTTCTCCGGTTTTTTCTCCCAAATCAACAGGCCCCAACACTTGATTAACTCGCTCTAAACGTAGTTCTATCGAACGTGTCCAAGTGGATGGATCGGGACGAGTATCGCTAATTTCCTGAGTGACAAGATTTCCCTGAGCGAGTTCGGTAATTAAGTTTAAGGCGCGGCGTGTGGCTATTTCCAACCCAGCGCTGTTTATACCGCGTTCGTAGCGAGCAGAAGACTCACTTCTTAACCCCACACTCCGAGAAGAACGGCGAATGGCAACGGAATCAAATAATGCTGCTTCTAATACAAGGTTTTGCGTACCTTCATGGACTTCGGTTTCTTCGCCTCCCATCACTCCTGCGAGAGCAACGGGTTTATCGTTGGCGGTGATGAGTAGGTTTTGGATAGAGAGAGTGCGAGTTTGTCCGTCTAGGGTTTTCAGGGTTTCTCCCGCGTTGGCAAAGCGAACACCAATGTTTAATTTGTCACCAGCTGCTACTGTTTTGAGGCGATCGCGATCGAAGGCGTGTAGCGGCTGTCCCCATTCCAACAATACATAGTTAGTAATGTCTACTACATTATTTATTGGTCGCACTCCTGCGGCTCGCAAGCGCTGTTGCAACCAATCAGGAGAGGGTGCAATTTTTACTTGTTCAATTACCGTACCAATATAAGCAGGGCAAGCTTGTGTATCAGCTACTTTAATCGCTAAATTTCCCGCCCCTTGGGGAACCGACACCTCATCAGGTTCGGGAATAGTTAGTTTTGCGCCTGTCAGGGCTGCTACTTCCCGGGCTATACCTACCATACTCAAGGCATCAGCGCGGTTAGCAGTCGCAGTCACATCTAAAATTACATCATCTAAACCCAACAGCGATCGCACATCGCTACCCAGTTGGAGATTTTCCTGGGTAAAGATATGAATCCCGTCTACATCGCTAGGCAAACCCAGTTCTTTTAGAGAACAAATCATGCCGTTCGACGGGACACCGCGCAGTTTTGCAGGTTTAATCTTTAAATTGATATTTGGTAAGTAAGTACCTACTGTTGCAACTGGCACATAAATATCAGCGCGGACATTGGCAGCACCGCAAACGATATTGAGAGTTTCTCCTGTACCGATATCAACTTGACAAACACTTAATTTATCAGCATTGGGGTGGGGTTGCCGCTCAAGCACTCTCCCAATCACAACACCATCTGCCCAAGTGCGGCGATCTTCAATATCTTCTACTTCAAACCCCGCCATCGTCAGGGTTTCTGCTAAATCTTCCGGGCTAAGTTTGACCTCGACTAGTTCCCGCAGCCATTTAAGAGAAATACGCATGGAATGTGTGTGCTTGTGCGAAATTTCAGAACTGAAATTAGAATGCAATGACTATTTTAGAATTAATCGACAAAGTTCCTCATCCATTGCAAAAAGCAATTTCATTTCACAAGGTTGATTTAAGGTTAAATATGTTACTCAAATTTTGGGATACTACTAAGGTAACTCCAAAAAATCAATTATCCAATTCCTGCATCCTACACGATTTATTCCCCTTTCCTTGTCCTCCTTGTCTAAGTACGATATTGCAAAAATTGTAACTAATTAAACCTGTAAAGACTCTGCGCCCCTCTGCGTTTAAAAAAGCTACGATTTAAAGTCGGGGAAGTGTTAACAGTATGACTGTCTTATCTCCATTTCCACTAGCCAAGATCTTCCCGTCCTGACTAAAGGCAATACTGTAAATCGCACCCTCACCAACGGTAATATTATTTAATTCTTTGCTCGTATCTACCTGCCATAACTTAATCGTTTGATCGTAACTACCACTAGCTAAAATTTTGCCATCCGGGCTAAAAGCAAGAGAATAAACCTCATCAGAGTGTCCTGTCAGAGTACTCAGTTCTTGACCACTTTCTACATGCCATAACTTAATTGTTTTGTCTTGATGACCACTGGCTAAAATTTTGCCATCTGGGCTAAAAGCAACAGCATAAATTCTTCCCATGAAACCAGATTTGCTTTTGAGAGTAAGAAATTTATTTTGTGATAAATACCAAATTTTAATAGTTTGATCGCGATCGCCACTACCACTAGCTAGCATTTTGCCATCTGGGCTAAAAGCAATGCATAATACTTCATCGATATGTCCTGTAAGTGTCTGTATTTCTTTCTGGTTATCTAAAGACCAAAGTTTAATAGTTTGATCTTGACTACCGCTAGCGAGAATATTGTTATTGGGGCTAAAAGCAACAGAGTAAACTTTATCTTTATGCCCTGTCAATGTACAAATTTCTTGTTCCGTAACCACATTCCACAATTGAATATTTTTATTATCACTACCACAGGCTAAGGTTTTCCCATCAGCACTCCAAGCAACTGAATTCACTTTTCCTGAGGCTGTGAAGGTACGGTGTTGCTGACTATCTAAATGCCAAATTTTAACGGTTTTGTCATGACTGCCACTTGCTAAGATTGTCTGCGAGGAGTTAAGGGGAAGCGGACAGAAAGCAACAGATACCACCCGTTCAGAGTGTCCTTGGAGAGGTGGTAGAGATTTGATGTTTTGTGTTTGTGTTGAGTGTGATGTTGGTGCAGCCACTGGTGCTAAAACTTCTGCTGTTTTAGGTTTTAGCTGAGGCTGCAAGTCTTTTTGTTCCTCAACTGGAGATGGATTTTGCAAAATTCTGATTTGCTCTTGAGGTGTTACTAATGTTGGTAGCGTGATATTTATTTGCGCTTGTTGTTTAGTGAGGGACTGTGTTAATGTTTGCATTTCAGTCTGGTATAGAGCGATCGCATGCCTGAATTCTTCTATTTGTTTTTGAGTACTTGCACTTAAATTTTGTATATAAGCATTTAGTTGAGTTAGGTACTGTCTAATCGGCTGAATTTGTTGTTGGGTATTTGTATTTAACTGTTTTGTAAAAGTCTCGATTTGTGCCAGCCGCTGGTTGAAAGCGTCAATATTAAGTGCTTGCTGCAACTGTTGGAGTTGATCCATGTGCTGCTGAGCATTTGTATTTATTTGTTGTGTAAAGGTATCAATTTGTCCCAAGTGCTGTCTTAAAAACTCAAATTGCTTCTGAGTACTTGTATTTAAATGTTGGGTGAAGGTATTGAGTTGGGCAAGCTGTTGTTTAAGTGGCTCTATTTGTTGTTGAGTAGTTGTATTCAATTGTTGGGTGAAGGTATCAAGTTGGGCAAGTTGTTGTTTGAGTGGCTCTATTTGTTGTTGAGTAGTTGTATCTAACTGTTGGGTGAAGGTATCAAGTTGGGCAAGTTGCTGTTTGAGTGGCTCTATTTGTTGTTGAGTAGTTGTATTTAACTGTTGGGTGAAGGTATCAAGTTGGGCAAGTTGTTGTTTGAGTGGCTCTATTTGTTGTTCAGTCGTTCTACCCAATTGCTGTCTTAATGTATCTAGTTGCACCAAATGTTGTTGAACAGAGTCAGTACTTTGCTCCTGTTGGTTTCGCTGTAATTCTTCTATCTGTTTTTGAGTTGATTGACTCAACCTATGGGTATAGTTATCAAAGTTTTCTAGGCGTTGTCTAAAAGGATCGATGAGTTGATCGAATTGGGCGATCGCATTTTGCTGATGCTGTTCGTTTAAACGCTTTAATCGATCTCGATTAACTGCATTCAAACCAAGAACTATAGTTAAAGGGGCTGCTGCGTAGACAACCTGTTGAGTTACTGTTGCCACCAAGGTTCCAATTGCGGAGGCACACAGGGAAATATACTCAGTAACTTCTAGCCAGTGGAGTTTGGTCATAATCAAGTAGACTGCCATGCTTGCGGTTGGGAGAAAAAACAGCTAGAACGCGCAAAGTGGTTTTAGGGCTTATCCTTATCTTTAATTTTCTGCCAACAAAGTTTTCCAATCTGTGCTGAGAATTCCCCATTACCTGTAGGAGATGAACAAAGGTAATGCTAGCGAGTGTCAGCCCCAAGATAGATTAGCTTTGTTTTTGTTTAAAAATGTTAAGGCGATCGCGCATACTAAAAAAGGGTGTCAGGGTGGTTTGGGTGTGAGAGGTAATACCATTTTGAAAAAAGAATGCGACAAATAGACAACATTGTAGAGACGCGCTGTTTGAAGCGTCTCTACATCTCAAATGGTTTAAAGGCATTATTAACAAAAACAAACCAAATTCCTCAAGTGCAGTTCCCTCACACCCCTATCCTCTTACACCCTTACACCTCTGTGAACAGAACTCATGCTTGATCTTGTTAAGAATCCTTTTGACACCACCCAAACTCCTCATAGTGGCTATCACTGGGATGGCAGTAACCGTCGCTTCTTTGAAGGTTGGTATTACCGCGTCACGTTGCCTTGGGAAGGGCAATCTTTTGCCTTTATGTACTCTATCGAAGACCCCATCGGCGGTAAACCCCACAGTGGTGGTGCAGCACAAATCTTGGGGCCAGATGATGAATATTTATGTCGTACTTTTCCTGAAGTTAGCAAATTTTGGGCAAGGCAGGATGTGCTAGCTTTGGGTCATTGGGGCAAAACAGACCTAAACATCCAACCCCGCTACCTTCAACCAGCAGAGTTTGAGCTTCATGTCAAACAAGGCTATCAAGCGACAGCTACTCTGAATCAAGGGGAAATTAGCGATCCCGGTACTGGCAAATATTGCCGTTGGCAATATCAAATTCAGCCCGTATACGGTTGGGGGAACCAAAATAGCGTACAGCAATCAACCGCTGGCTGGCTGTCATTTTTGCAGATTTTTGAACCTGGGTGGCAAATATTGATGGCGCATGGGTTAGCTAGCGGTTGGATAGATTGGAATGGTAAACGCTACGAATTTACCAACGCCCCTGCTTACAGTGAGAAAAATTGGGGTGGTGCTTTTCCCAAGAAATGGTTTTGGGCAAATTGTAATAGTTTTTTAGACGAACCCGACCTAGCTCTAACTGCTGGTGGTGGAAAGCGCGGAGTATTATGGTGGATGGAATCTGTGGCTATGGTTGGCTTACACTACCAGGGCAAGTTTTATGAATTCGTTCCTTGGAACTCGCAAGTTAGGTGGAATATCGAGCCTTGGGGACGATGGCAAATGCAAGCAAGAAATTCACACTACGAGGTTGAGTTGCTTGGAACTACCCATTTACCAGGTACTCCTCTGCGTGCGCCCACGGAAAATGGCTTAATGTTTTGCTGCCGTGATACCCTCCAAGGACAGTTAAATTTAGAACTACGAGAATTAAGTAATGGTCAAGGAAAAATTATCCTGAAAGCACACAGTTATGTGTGTGGATTAGAAATAGGCGGCGGAGCTTGGAATAACTGCTGGCAATCTGGCTAAAAGTGATATCATGTAAAGTGATATCTATTTTATTTGGGGCTGTAGCTCAGCTGGATAGAGCGAGCGCCTCCTAAGCGCTAGGTCGCCGGTTCGAATCTGGCCAGTCCCGTTGTCTAAAAACAGTTAAATAAAATACCAGGAATACTTTGCATCTGCGTCAATAGTAGATACAATCAAGCATCGAGCCAGAAAGTGCCTGTTGCTGTAAGTCACCTATGACCGTTTCCAAACTAGGAAAATCACCTAGATATTAATCTGGGCATATTTTTCCTATTTCCGTTAATCTACATTATTATTCTTTTTCAAGCAAAATCTGTTGAAGCAGCCGAAGTGATAGAACCTTGAAAAAGCTACTATTAAAAGGTATTTCTTCTCATTTAACGATCCTAGCCCTACCATTGATGTTGTTGTGGGGTTATAAGGAGATCCAAGGACAATTAGTACAACCGCAAGCGATTTTAGTCTTGGGTGGTTCTACAAGGAAATTAGAAAGAGAAAAGTTTACAGCAGATTTTGCCCGTAAGCATTCCAATCTACCGATTTGGATTTCTGGTGGTAGTCCTCCTAGGGTGACAAGAGAAGTATTTGCCAAAGCCGGAATTAATACTCAGCGGTTGCACTTGGATTATCGGGCAAACAATACAGTAGAAAACTTTACAACGCTGGTGGATGATTTAGAAAAAAGTGGGGTTAAAAGTGTCTACTTGGTAACTTCCGATTACCATATGCGACGCGCTACCGTCATCGGTGAAATTGTCTTAGGTAGTCGGGGAATTAGTTTTAAACCAGTTTCAGTACCTTCCAACAATTCCCCTGAACCAATTGCAAAATCTATCCGTGATGGAGTTAGATCCTTGGTATGGGTAGCCACTGGTTATACAGGTGGAAATGAAGATCGAGATAAGTAAGTAGAAGGAAGAAAACAATAAGTAGCTAGTAGGGTGCGTTAGCGCTAGCGTAACGCACCCTATATCTTACGGGGACAGGTTTAGGATTATCTATTACTCGTCAAATTGTTGTGGAAAAACATGGCGGAACTATCGAGGTTAATTCAAAATTAGGACAAGGAACAGAATTTGCGATCGCTATTCCTATTGGAGTACTTTATGAATATTTGTTAAATAATATTCCCAAACGATCAAAATCGCGTATAAGGTGATTTAAATCACATAAAATCAATAGTGCAACTATTACTGAAGCTGAGGGTTTAAAAGTTATATTTTTGACTTAATTATTATTGTCATATCAGTAATATTAGAGCTAAATCCTAATGGATAATAGATTCAGCCTAGGCTAAATTAAAGAGACTTCAAATAAATTTGAAATTTTTATAGTAATAATTATAAAAAAAGTTGAGAACTGTATCAGCAAATTGACGTAGAAGCCCGCGATCGCTAAACTGTTGTAAATGTGACAGTAAACTGTACGGATACGTGATATTTGATAATCCATATAGTCAAGAACAAAACCTCTCACCGACTTAGAGATGAAATGCTGAGTGTGAGATGGGGAGAAATAAACCAATAACTCTTACACAGACGTGATTAATCGCGTCTGTATTGACTCTTCACCAATGGCTAAATTTATGAAATTCTCGGAGAAAAACTATGTCACAACAGGAAGTAATCAGGCTATTTAGAGCAGCTCAAACCGATCCCAATTTGCGAGAAACACTCAACTCAGCTCCTGATTTAGAAATCTTTGTGCAAATGGCACAAGCGCATGGCTATAACTTCACTTTTGAGGAATGGCAAAAAGCTACTGGTTTAGCAGTGGAAGAGTTAGATTGTCAGTTGTCTGAGATACAAGGAATTTAAGATAAAGTTATTTTTTTATGAAAAAATATTATTTATAATTGTAATTGCCTAATCTTAATTAGTTAATAATATTTCTCCCTTTTTGTTAACCTTTATCGAAGTATTAGGAAAATCGCTGGCAATCAGATAACGCACAAGTCCTACAGTTCGGAAACGCTTATCAATGCGGGGTATTCCTTGCCTATCCATATGTACGGGAATAATTCTACCCCCCACTAAATCTCCCTTTGAATTCAGTTTAACTTCTAAAATCATTGAGTAAGCCGTTTGAGATCGTGTAGATAGAGTCCGGTATCCAAGAAAATTTCCCAAGGAATAAGCAATGAGTTTTCCTTTATAAAGTTCCATTGCTCTGGGAACGTGCGGGCCATGTCCAAGGATTAAATCTGCTCCTGCATCAATCATTTTGCGGGCAAACTTGACTGAATTACCCCGGTTTTCCCCATAAAAAGTCTCCGTCCGATTTTTAACTCGTAATGCACCCGTTCCTTCTGCTCCTGCGTGCATTGATATAATCACAATCTCTGCTCGGGTTTTGGCTTTTTTTACGAGAGCTTGGGCTGTTTCTAAATCGTGAATCGAATTATAAAATTCGTAGGGTGCAAACCCAATCATTGCGATCGCAATATTTTTAACTTCTAGCAAAAGAATTTGATTTTTCTGACCTAAGGTTTCAATCCCAACAGCAGCGAGATTCTTAATAGTGTCACGGAACCCCACCGTACCAAAATCTAAGGCATGATTGTTGGCTATATTGAACACATCAAAGCCAGCATCAGCAAATAACTGAGCATAGGAGGGAGGAGAGCGAAAGGCAAAAACCTGCCCACGAGTGATATCTTTAGCAGTATAAGGATGGTTAGTTAAGCTGGTTTCAAAGTTGCCAAAAAGTATATCTGCTCTTTGCAAGTATGTCCTAACTGATGTTGGTAGCAGTTGGTTGCGATCGCGCGGTAGTCTTTTGTTAGGAAAATTTGTACCGGGAATAACATCTCCTACTGCTTGGATAGTGATGGAGTCTGTATAACTTGGCTCATCTACAAACGGGGGTGAGTTAAAATCTGGGGAATAATTCGGGTCTGGTACAATTTCACTGGGTAGGTTATTCGTATCCGTTGCTTGCGATCGCTTAAAACGGATACTCAATCCGATACTAATGCCTAAACAAAAACATACGCTTACAAAAGCTAACGAGACTAATTTTCCCCCTGGTCGTGGATTAGCCATATTTGCATTCCTCACACCATGAGATTAGTCTATCCCACAAATTAATCCGATTAGTCTTGCTTCTGGCGTTATTTGAGTAAAATTTGCTGAAGTTATTTACTTTATCCGGCGTTGCTGAATTTGGTCATGAATTATGTGTGCATACATTTTTGTAGTTCGATGCCAAATCATTGTAGAGACGTAGCAATGCTACGTCTCTACATACCCGTGAATTGTAAATTCATA
>NZ_JACAEU010000080.1:0-23775 GCF_013388695.1 Fischerella sp. | reverse complement strand
CGGATACCGTCGATGTCTACGGGAGGTGCGGCGATGAAGGCAATGATGAAGCAGGTGGTCGCGGCTAACAGAGTCGGAATCATCAGTACACCGAACCAACCGATGTATAAGCGGTTGTTGGTGCTGGTTACCCAATCGCAGAACCGCTCCCATACGTTGGCGCTACGAGCGCGTTGTAAGGTTGCTGTCATTGTTTTTATGAGTGCGAGATGATGTTTATGATGTTTAGGTAGTTTTTCTACCCTTGTTACACATCTTAAAGTGTATATTGCAGTTTGTAAAGTATTTTCATAAAAATCTACTTCTGGTATGATTTGCGTCACTACTCAAAGCTAGATAAGCAAAGGATTTGTTAAGAATCCCGATCTTTTAGTACCTTTGTGAAAACGTAGACACGGTTTGCTCAAGATCCAGAGCCAAGCATTTATCCAACGCCATGTACATCCAATTAAAGAGACAATTGTCGGTCTTGGCTGAATTTGCGAAAACCTACTGCTGATGCTAAAAAATTAGGACTTACGCATTGACAGAAAATACCAAATATGAAGTATGGTTTTCAGGCATTAAACCTTGATTTTTCGACACTGTTTAGGCGATCGCTATTTATCAAAGGATGATTGATAAAAGCCTGAAACGACGTATTTTCGTTAAGTCACAAGATAAGAAATTTGTACAGTGCGTAAGTCCTAAAAATTACGAACTGAGCGATCGCGAGGCAGAAGTTTGGATACTACGTCGAGTCAACCTTTCTTAATCAATGTCAATTTCTCATTCCCACATAGTTACCTACAGTCCTGCTTACACAATCGTTCCCACTTATGAGTGCTTCAATCGCTGTAGTTACTGCAACTTTCGCGCAGATCCAGGTAAAAGTCCTTGGATGAGTTTAGAAGCCACAGAAAGCATTTTGAAACAACTTCAACACCAAAATATCTGTGAAATTCTCATACTCAGCGGTGAAGTGCATCCCCAATCATCGCGGCGTTCAGATTGGTTTCAACGGATTTATGACTTGTGCAAATTGGCATTTTCAATGGGGTTTTTGCCGCACACAAATGCTGGGCCGCTAAGTTTTGAGGAAATGCAAAAACTCAAGAATGTGAATGTTTCAATGGGGTTGATGTTGGAACAATTAACCCCGGAATTGCTAAAAACTGTGCATAAACATGCACCTAGTAAATTACCAGAAGTAAGGTTGCAACAATTAGAGTGGGCAGGAGAATTGCAGATTCCGTTTACAACAGGTTTGTTATTAGGAATTGGGGAAAACGAGAATGATTGGTGGGAGACATTAGCAGCGATCGCCCACCTTCATGAACGTCATCATCACATTCAAGAAGTCATTCTGCAACCCCACAGTCCTGGAAGTCAGCAAACTTTTAATGCATCACCCTTTGACCCCAATAAACTACCAGAATTAATTTTCAAAGCACGTCAAATTTTACCGTCAGACATCACCATCCAAATTCCGCCGAATTTAGTCAAAGATAAGCAATGGTTACTCGCATGTTTAGAAGCAGGTGCAAGAGATTTAGGTGGAATCGGGCCAAAAGATGAAGTGAATCCTGATTATCCTCATCTTCAAGAGCAGGAATTGAGAGAAATTTTACAACCTGGTGGATGGGAATTAGTGCCGAGGTTGCCAGTTTATCCGCAGTTTGATGGTTGGTTGTCGGGAGAGTTACAGACAGTTGTGAAGCAATGGCGAAAAAATGACAAAATATACCTTAACCACGCTTTTCAGACATCCTATGAGAAGACGAGAAATCAAGTTTTTTTAAAGACAGTTTCAATTTCCGAAACAAACCTGACAAATGCTGTAAGAAGAGGCTAGCTTATTGATAATCACAAGCGGCACTCAGCAGCTATGGTAAAAGAATTAGCAATTCGCACCTCTGGACTGACTAAGCAATTTGACAGACACGTTGCCGTTAATAATGTTGATATAGAGATTTATGCAGGTGAAGTTTACGGATTAATAGGCCCTAATGGTGCGGGAAAGACAACTCTCATCCGGATGTTGGCAGCAGCAGAAGAACCAACTACGGGTGAGATTTATATTAATGGCGATCGCTTGTTGCGCGATCACAGTAACCCCACTCTCAAGCGCCGCCTTGGTTACTTACCTGATGACTATCCGCTGTATGAGGAACTCACTGTCTGGGACTACCTAGATTATTTTGCTCGTTTGTATCGTTTGCGAGAACCGCGCCGTACCCAACGTCTGCATGAAGTTTTAGAACTGATCCAGCTAGTCAATAAACGCAACAGTTTGATTTCGACGCTATCGCGAGGGATGAAGCAGCGCCTCAGTTTGGCGCGAACAATTATCCACGAACCGATTGTACTGCTGTTGGATGAACCTGTTTCAGGACTTGACCCCATTGCTAGGATGCAGTTTCGGGAAATTATCAAAGTGTTGCAAGAAGCGGGAATGACAATATTAATTTCTTCCCACGTTCTTAGCGACTTAGCAGAACTGTGTACCTCAGTGGGAATTATGGAACTCGGTTACTTGGTAGAAAGTGCATCGCTACAACAACTCTACCAGCGTCTTGCCCGCCAGCAAATTATCATCTCTACTTTGGGAAAGCTAGAAGAAGTGTTGGGGGAACTGAAAAATAATCCTTTCGTACAAGAGTGGGAGGTGATGAGTGCCAAAAACAGCGTGCGGGTGAATTTTTCTGGGAAACAGAAAGACTGTACTGACTTATTGCGATCGCTGATTCAAGCTGACATTCCCATTACCGAATTTCACTGTACCCAAGAGGACTTGGAAGCTATTTTCCTCAAGCTGGGTCACAAACAAGCATCATAAGTCAAGAGTCATTGGTCATTAGTCATTAGTTAGTGGTTAGTGGTTAGTGGTTAGTGGTTATTCTCTTCCTACTCCCACTCTCCCACTCCTCCCTATCACCCCACCTCCCCATCGCCCCAATTTTATTTTGGAGAATTTTATCCATGATGCTCAATTTTCTTGACAGAATCGGCGACTGGAATCCGCAATTGCTGCGGGAAATTAAAGGTCGCCTGAAAGTTTTTCCTGTGGCGATCGCCTGTGTTACATCCTTAATTGGTCAGCTAATACTGTTCCTCTATCAATTACGAGAAATACCTGGCGAAAAATACCCAGTGTCTGGCAATTATTGCCTCGTGGGAGAAGCTTATAAACAACAACTAAATGATATTTACCCGCAGATTAATCGACTACAACAACAATTATCTTTTTTTAGCAAAGCAAAAAATTACGACGCAGAAAAAATTCAATTACTTACACAACAAGTAGATCAACTAAAGACAGAAGAACGTCGTATCAATAATATTTTGTACAATCAATTCTGTCCTTTAGACCAAATAGATATGCAACTGTGGTGGCGAGACCACTGGGAATATATATTCCTATCACTCACAGTAATTTTTATCTTCACGCTCTTAGATGCAGGCACTTATTTACTGATCAATAACTTAGCTCAAGAAGAACATCGGGGAACATTAAACTTTCTCCGTCTTAGTCCCCAGTCAGAAGCAAGTATTTTGACTGGCAAAATGCTAGGAGTTCCGATTCTAATCTATTTGGCGATCGCAGTTGCAATTCCTTTACATTTGGTAGCAGGGCGTTCTGCCAAAATAGCCTTTAGTCACATTTTGAGCTTTTATGCTGTTTTGGCTGCTAGCTGCATATTCTTCTACAGTGCTGCACTTTTATTTGGATTTTTTAGCCGTTTCTTCAGCGGTTTTCAACCTTGGTTAGGCAGCGGTGCAGTTCTAATTTTCTTGATAATTACAATGCAAATGGCATCAAGTGGCCCCTATTTAGACAATGCAGCTGCTTGGTTAAGGTTGTTAAGTCCTTTTGACATGACGGCTTATTTATTTCCAAATTTATTCCGTAGATACAATTGGGAATTGCTAGAACAAATACAGTTTTTCTATCTCCCTGTTGGGAAAAGCCTTGTCGGTCTGCTAGGTTTGAATTTATTGAATTATGGCTTGTGGACTTATTGGATTTGGCATGGACTACAGCGTCGCTTCCGTAATCCGAATGCAGCAATGCTGAGTAAGGGTCAGAGTTATTTTTTGGTTGCTTATTTGCAAATCATTCTGTGGGGATTCACTCTGCAATATGTCAAAAATTATTATCCTGCCTACCACCCCAGTACTAGTCCTGTTCCTGCCTATTACGATTTGAATTACCAGGTATCGCAAAACTTTCCTTTGATAGCATTTTTTAACTTACTGCTGCTGTTCGGCTTAATAGCAATTCTCTCGCCTCATCGCCAAGCAATACAAGATTGGGCAAGATATCGGCACCAAAATATTTCTAATAGCAAAAGAACCTGGCAAAATTCACTATTGCAAAATTTGATATGGGATGAAAAAAGCCCTGCGCTAATCACAATGGTGATTAATCTTGTGATTGTTACTACCCCATTAGCAATTTGGATTTTACTTGCACCTGCTTTGAATACTCACCCTATAAATAACTCCAATTGGCTAATTGAAGTTGGTAGTTTCAAAGCAATTTTAGGTGTGGCGTTGTTTATCACTTTAATGATGATTTACGCTACCTTGGCACAAAGAATGCTACTCATGAAAACTGTTAAACGTTCTTTTTGGGCAACTGGTACTGTTGCCGCAGCAATATTTTTACCACCGATGCTTCTAGGAATGCTGGGAGTTCAAGCTTCTGAAACTCCTATCTTATGGCTGTTTTCAAGTTTTCCTTGGACAGGTCTAGAATACGCCACAACGACAACAGTTTTTATGGCACTTTTGGGTGAATTGAGTGTCTTGGTATTATTAAACTTGCAGCTGATACGTCAGGTCAAATTAGCAGGAGAATCTGCCACGAAAGCATTGTTAGCAGGAACTTAGACTGATAAATATGTAGGGTAGGGTGCGTTACACTGCGTTAACGCACCGCATAAAATTAGCAATCAACAATCAAATCTATCTACTAACCACTAACCACTAACTAATGACTATTTAATTACCTTCCTGACTAATTCCGGAATCAGAGAAGGACGTTCGGCTACTGGGATTTTTACTTCAGAAAAAGCAGCTAATTTGCTTTTTGCTGTGCCAAAGTCAGGGTGGCGTCCGATAACTGCCGCTAGGGTTCCTGTTTGACGCCAATGTTTCGCTGGTGGTGCATGGGTGCCTGCAATGTAGGCAACTACTGGTTTGTCGATCGCTTCACTAATGTATCGCGCTGCTGCTTCTTCTCTACCTCCACCTGGTTGTCCAACTAACACGATCGCTTCTGTAGTGTCGTCCTCATCAAAAATTTGCAACCATTGGATAAATGATGAACCAACGATCGCATCACTACCAATACTGACACTAATGGACTGTCCTAAACCAGCTGTGGTTAATTCCTTAGCAACTTCATAGGTAAGGGTGGTACTGCGACTGAGGACTCCCACTTGACCAGGGGTATAAAATTCACTTGGTTGAGTACCTAAGAGAATCCGACCTGGTACGATGATACCTGGACTATTCGGCCCTACCACTAGTGTTTCTGTTGCCTCGGCTTTACGCAGTAATTGCACCATATCTAAAGGTGGCACACCTGGAGATATGACAATGATTTGGCGGATACCAGATGCGATCGCTTCCAATGCCGCATCTAAAACTTGGTAAGGGTGTACGCAGATAATCGTAGTGTCAATTAATCCATATCTATCTACCACCTCTTCTACCAGGTCGAACACTGGCAGACCATAAATTTTTTGTCCACCACATCCGGGATCTACTCCAGCTACCAAATTCGTACCATAGGCTTTCATTTGATCAACATGAGTTGCTGATATAAATTCGCTGAAGCCTTGGATTAAAACTTTACTGTCTGGCGTTAAGTTCATAAAAGCACGGTAATTTAGGAAACCCACTAGCTGAAGCTATTGGCAGAAATAACACATACACTGTGTCGTATCAGTTGAATTTGGATAAAGCGAACCCCTCTCAACATTCAGTCCTACAAAAAACTTTTACTTTGGCTGAAATCTACAGTTAGACAAGCTATGGGTTGCCTCTATTTGATTTATCTATTCTGCCTCAGATATCACCCCAAACTTGGGGTGAATATATATCAAAACTTTTTATGAGGGGTTGATTTGGCAAGATGGACTGCTTCTGCCACTGCTTCATCTAAATTTTCTACTACTACTATAGATGCATCACTCGGAGTTTTCAGTGTTGCTAGATATTTTCTGGCTGCATCAAACTCAGAACCAGCAAGACGAACAACCAAGCGCGGTAAATAGGTTTCACGACGGCTTTTGCTGCCATTAGAACGGGAAGCGTGTGTTTTAAGTTCGTTTTTATGTTGTTGGATAAAATTAGCAATGACTTCTGCCACTTCTCCACTCTGAGGAACGCTACCTAGAAAATTAATCAGCATCACTTGAATACTTTTATCCCCAGCTAGGATATTCAATGCTCGATCGAGGCGATCGCGAAAGGTACTTGGTAAAGTATCGGTGGGAAAAGCGTGGCGTAGATTCAGGCAAACACCAGGTTTGCCACCAGCATTGACTACTAAATCCAAAGTCGTCAACACCGAACCCGTACCATTACCCAAAATGCCGATTTTACCGTGCAGTTCTACCGCGTCCCAATTGGCTAAATTCTTGTTAAACTCAACGCTACTGTGACGATTGCTCATTTTTCTGGCCATCTCAGCGATATCTGGATGACGGGCGATCGCTCTTTCATTGACACTGACGTTACCATTAAGAGCCATGACTTGACCAGAAGAACTCACTGCCAGGGGATTGATTTCCACTAAATCTAGGTCTTTTTCTATAAATAAGCGGTATAGTTTCTCAACTACAGTGCTAATCGACTGCATTAACGCACCTTGCAAGCCCATTTTTAGAGCTAACCGTCGGGCGTAAAATGGGGAAAATTCCTGTTCCACTACGACATGTTGCATTTTTTGTCCAGCAGATTCCCAATCAATATCTGCTTCTTTACAACCCAAAAGTATCGGTCGGCAAACCGCAGTATCTAAAACTACAGCCAGATAAAATTCTTGTTCGGCATCATACTTAGCTTCTGCCAGCAGCACTTCTGGTAACTCGCCTAAAATTGGCAAATTAAAAATATTTTGTGCAGCGGCGATCGCATCTATAGTCGTTTCCACAAACCTGACTCCACCTGCTTTTACTCGTTCACCTCCATGTACTTGAGATTTCAGTACAATCGGGTAGCTAATTTTTAATCTTTTTAAATCCGTGGGATGGTCAATTTTTTGAGAAGGCAATACGGGAATGCCTATTTTCCGAAACCATTCTTTTACTTGATACTCTAGCAATTCCATTTACACACCTAAACTCTAGCCACTTCAGTTCGATTGCGGCGGTGCTGATTAAAATATGAAAGCTGCACCTAGTTCGCAGAATAAAACTTTGTCACCTATTAAAAATTATTTTTCTCTCATTAATTTTATCCAATTCAGTAAATCAGGTAAATTCACAGCTTCGTTCGTTTTTACCATTTCTACAATAGGTAATTAGTCACATCAGTAAATCTTCTTATATCTGAGTGAACCAGCCTTTTTGTCACCAAACGTTGATACATTAGTACATCGGATATTTTCTCATATGAGAGAAAATTGTTAATTCGGCACTTGAAAATTTAACCTCTTTAATTCAACTCAGGGAAAACACTAATGACAGAAAACACACTGACTGGGAGTGAGATAAAATTATTTACTTGCGACTGTTAACAGCGATCGCTATTTTTATGATTACTCAACTGAGACCAATACATATGGGCATTTTGAAAATATAAAGGAAGGCAAAATCTATCTAAAATGATGGATATAGTCACTATATAGAAAAAAGCGCAATTTTTATTATTCCCATTTTTTATTCTAAATTTATACTGGCATTCATTTTTTTTACTTAACAGTCACAAGTATAAAAACTAGGAATTGTGAAACTCTCCATCAGTTTTGTAGAACTAATTAAAGTGATGTTTAGCAAGACCTTCAGAACTTTATCAACTTGATTTTGACTTTTGGTTAAAGTTGGAAAATTGTGTTACAAAAAATGTCATTAAGATTGAAAGGCTGGGGTTAGTTAAACTGTGTATCTACATTCAGAAAACACAATTAATTCTTCTAACACGCTTAAAAATAAATCAAACTATATAAATCAGCAGGATAGCTCTATGCAAGTAGCAGTCATAGAAGAAGATTTACAGTTTATAGCGCAAATTTTGCAAGAACAGTTGCGTGCAGAAATTCCATCTGGTGAATTCTTCCAGGTGAAGTGTGCTGTCAAAAATGACCAGTTAATGATCCTAACTCAACACCCACAAGGTGTGGCAGCTGATACCGAAAATATTTTTACATTACTTGAGGATGCGCTCCAGTCGTTACTAAACCACCACGGACAGCGAGTGGAAATTTTTCTCAGGATAGCAGGTGTGAAACTGCCTTACGCCAAACATTCCCTGATTTTAAAAGGTTCTGAAGTAGGGGAAGAGGAGAAGACGGAGGAAAATCCTTCTCCATTTACTACTTCCTACTCTTATACAGACGAACAGCCATTTGCCCCTACTGATTCCCCCGAACAGACTGAAGAGGAACCGTTTGATCCAATGGCAGATGCGCCGGATTTGTCTTTTTATACAACATCAAAGTCAAGACGTTCAGTCAAAGGCATTGTGTTGGGTATAGCACTGGTAACAATCGCAATTTTAAGCGGAGGAGCCTACTTCCTAACTCGTCCTTGTGTGATGTTCGAGTGTAAAGAAATACAAACAGCCGAAGAGTTACAAAAGTCATTTCGACAACTGATCAACAGCGCCAAGTCAGAAACAAACTTGACAAATGTGCAACAGCAGTTGTCGCAAGCAGTTGCAGCACTGCAAACAATTCCTAATTGGTCGCCGCGTTACCAAGAAGCTGAGAAACTGACCAAAAATCTGTCTGAACGATCGGAAACTATTGACAAGGTGGTCAAGGCATTTAGTGTAGCATCGTTGGCAGCGCAAAAAAGTAAGACTTCAGCAAATAGCCTAGAGGAATTAAAGGCTAGGCAAAATCTATGGCGACAAGCGATCGCCCCATTAGAAACGATTGGTGCTAAAAATGAACTCTATGGATTAGTACAGCCACAATTAGCAACATATCGGGCTAGATTACATAGCGTTAATCAGCAGTTGCTGGTCGAAGACAAATGGCTAAAAAAATTAACAGCAGCAAAAGATGTAGCTAATGCTGCCACAAAGCGGGAGAACACCGCCAAAACTTTACCAGAGTTGCAAAAAGTTCAATCCACTTGGCAAGTAGCAGTGAATGCCTTGATTTCCATTCCCAAGAATAGTCCTGCATACCCAGAAGCCCAAACACTGCTGGCAGACTATAAACCAAAACTAGCAATTGCACGCGATCGCGCTACTAAACAAGTATTAGCAGCCCAAACTTACAAACAAGCTGTGAACGTTGCAGAACAAGCCAAACGCTATGAAAAACAAAACCAATGGCAAGCAGCGGTAACATACTGGAATCAGGCTCTAAGCGCAGCAAAACAGGTTAGCACAGATAGTTTTTACTACACTCAAGCTCAAACCTTAATCGAACCTTATTCGACATCACTCAAGCAAGCAGAAGAAAAACTCCAAGCTGCCAACTTTTTACAGCAAACCCGCACCGATCTAGAAAAAACCTGTTCTGGTGCAATTCGAGTTTGTAATTTTACTTTAACTGCTCGGGAAATTATGGTTCGCATTACTCCAGAGTATGAAGAAGCACTAAATACTAGCTTGAATCAGGGCAAACAGAATGCTGTCGCAGATGTTACTAATCATTTGCAAAGCTTACAGCAAGCTTTAGAGGTAATTAGTGATAACGCCAACTTAGCTGTGATCGTCTTTGATGCCCAAGGTAATCAAATTCACGGTCATGTACCGGGAGGGTAGGCCCTCCTCATCTAATCAGCTGGGCAGCGGAGTTAAAAAACAAACGGCTCAATCCCCTGGTTAATAAAATGCTTGTTAGCAAGTTAGCGACAGCAGTCATGAACATGATTAAAATTTGATAGGATGTAGCATCGAGGGCATTTACGCTACCCAGCACTTGTCCAGCAATAAACCCTGGTATTGTCACTAAACCAATAATCATCATCTGATTGATGGTGGGAATTAAGCCAGCACGAATAGCGTCTTTGCGATACTGGGCGACTGCTTGCTGGGGAGTTGCACCTAAACTCAGGTGAGTTTCTATTTCTTGCTGGCTGTTGTTGATGGTATTGACAAGACGTTCTCCGGCGATCGCAGCTGCATTCATAGCATTACCTAATATTATTCCAGCAAGGGGAATTACGTACTGCGGTTCATACCATCTATTTGGTTGAATAATTATAAAGTTTGTATAAAGTATAACTAAAACTGTACTAACTAAAATTGAACCCCACACTAAGGGCAAAACTTGCGGTATTTTTTGAGTGATGCGATTTCGTGCGACAATCGCCGTAATCGTTAATAAGACTGCTAAAAACCCCAAAACTGCCCAAGCATTGTCAAAAGCAAAGATGAAATCTAAAACGTATCCTAATACCGCTAGTTGTAGGATGGTTCTCCCAGTCGCAAGGGCTAAGTTGAGTTCTAGTCCTATGCTTTCCCAAGCAGATAAACCAATGGCTATAGCCATCAATGCTGTAGCACTAGCCAAATCAATCAAATCCAGTTTAATGAGTTCCTGCATAGATTTTTACTTTGTTAGTAGTTAGTGGATAGTGGTTAGTAGTTAGTAGTTGGTAGTTAGTAGTGATTTTTCACCACTATCTACTATCCACTAACCACTATCCACTAACCACTATCCACTATCCACTAACCACTATCCACTATCCACTAACCACTATCCACTAACCACTATCCACTAACCACTATCCACTAACCACTATCCACTATCCACTAACCATCTCTTGCTGAAATTGCCAATACACCGGGAACTTTAATTACATGTATTGGATCTTGTGTTGATATATATCACGTTTTACCCAAGCAGATGGGAGCCTTCAACAATTTCAAATTCCCAATACAGAATTAAACTTAGGGTCTAATTACAGAGATGGCCAATATTTCAAGAGTTAAGCATCGTGTTTACAAATTTTGCTACACCACAATAAATTTAGTAAAAACTCTTGATAAGACTGTATTCAAGGCGACATCCTGATAGTATCAGTATGATTAAAAATTCCCTAAGCAAAAATTCTGCATTGGCATCTATCTTGACATAAGTTTAAAACTCATGATTCAAAGTGAAAACTCTATCCCTGCATTTGACATCAAGCAGCAATACGCCTTTATTGAAGCAGAAATCAGTGCTGCTGTTTTAGAAGTTCTAAATTCTGGTCGTTATATTGGCGGCCCAGTAGTTGAAGGCTTTGAGCAACAGTTTGCTGCCTATACTGGTGTGAGTCAATGCGTAGCCTGTAATTCCGGTACTGATGCCCTCTATTTGGCTCTTAGGGTTTTTGATATTGGTGCGGGTGACGAAGTGATTACAACACCCTTCACTTTTATCGCCACGTCTGAAGTTATCAGTGCTGTGGGTGCAAAGCCGATATTTGTTGATATCGATGCAAATACGTTTAATTTAAATTTGCGGCAAGTAGCAGCGGCCATAACACCCAAAACCAAAGCTATTATCCCTGTTCACTTGTTTGGACAACCTGTAGATATGACTGCATTAATGGATATAGCCAATGCTCACAATCTCATCGTCATTGAGGATTGCGCCCAGTCTACAGGTGCAATTTGGGGTGAAAAAAGGGTAGGAAGTATAGGACACATCGGCTGTTTTAGTTTCTACCCTACCAAAAATCTTGGTGGCTGCGGTGATGGCGGAGCGATAACGACCAACGAGCCAGAAATTGCCGCTAAGTTACGGATACTCAAGGAACACGGTCAAAAAAATCGCTACATCCACGAAGAGATAGGTATCAATAGCCGCTTGTATGCGATCCAAGCGGCTATTCTGCAAATAAAGCTACGTTATTTAGATATTTGGAATCAACAAAGACAGGCGATCGCATCTCGTTACCACCAGTTTCTCAGGCAAGTTCCCGGTATAATTCCACCCCAAGAATTAGCTGGAGGAAAAGGAGTTTGGAACCAATACACGATTCGTATACTTAACCAGAAAAGAGACTGGCTGCGTAACCAACTGCAAGAGCAGGGAGTAAATACAATGGTTTACTATCCCCGCCCTCTACATTTGCAACCAGTTTACGAAAATTTGGGCTATCAACCAGGGCAATTGCCAGTGGCAGAACAAGCCTCTCAAGAAGTTGTATCTTTGCCCATGTTCCCAGAACTTTCTGAAGAACAGCAAGATCAGGTGATTTATAGCCTCAAGGATTGTTTGGGGTAGAGGATCGGGGAGCGGGGAGCGGGGAGCGGGGATAAGGGATCGGGGATAAGGAGGACAAGGACAAGGAAAGGGAAGGGGGACTAGGAGGACAAGGAAGTAATTTTTCTCCTTTGTCTTTTCCAAATCCCCAATCTCCAATCCCCAATCCCCAATCCTAGCCTCTAACCTCTACCCTAGTTCCCAAAGCTTCCACCAAGCCACGTACAGCGGCTATCATTGCGACTTCACTGTTGAGTTGGTTGATGGCAGAACCTACACCAACACCAGCAGCACCAGCGGCGATCGCCAAGGGTGCGGTAACATTAGAAATTCCGGAAGCACACAACACTGGTACTGATACTGCACGGGAAATTTCGTAAGCTGCTGCCAAAGTGGGAGCGGCTTTTTCAATCAAGCCCAAAGTACCGGGGTGAGTGGGGTTGCTGCTAGTACCGCCTTCAGTTTGGATAATATCTGCGCCGACTTTCACCAGTTCCTCAGCCAGCTGTACCTGTTGATCTAGTGTGAGAATATGGGGAACGGTGACAGAGAGGGTAATTTCAGGAAGAAGAGCACGAGTTTCTTTTGTCAGCGCTAAAACTTCCTCTGCCTCAAATCTGCGTCCTTGGGCATAGAAAGAATCAAAGTTCCCAATTTCAATTAAATCTGCACCAGCAGCCACAGCTTGCACAAATTTTTCTGGTTCTACCGCTGATACACATATTGGTAAATCAGTCAAGTTTTTAGCTAATTTCACCAAGGCTGGATCGGCAGCGATATCGACAAAAGTCGCACCACCGTAGTGTGCAGCTTTGACGGTGGCAGCAACACGGTTGGCGTCAAAGTTATTCAAACCGCTGATAACTTTGAGAGCACAGCGGTTAGCAAATGCACGTTGGAGAGTAGGATGCATCGTCATTATTCCTCTCACAAATTTACAAAGTAGGAATATTGTCACACTACTAGACGCTTGTTGCTAGGGGGTAGGGGGAGTAGTCAATTAAAAATTAAAAATGTAGAATTCAAAATTTTTAATTTTTAATTTTTAATTCCCCGAGGAGGAGATGGGGAGAATAACCACTAACCACTGTACGGGCGGGTTTTGATAGATATTTTATGATTGAAGCATATAAATTTGTGGCTAAACCCGCCCCTACTAACCACTAACCACTAACTCTTGACTAATGACTAATTTGCCAAATTTTGATAGTTTTATCTGCACCACCACTAACGAGCGTCTTGCCATCTGGACTAAAGGCGATCGCAAAAACCATGTCTGACTGCTCTTTGGTGTCTATTATCTCTCCCGTTACCAGATTCCAGATTTTAACAGTATCGTCATCGCTGCTAGTAGCAATAGTTTTCCCATCTTGACCAAAGACAACAGCATTTACGTCAGCTTTATGTCCTTCTAGAGTGCGTATTTCTTTGCCTGTATTTAGGTTCCATACTTTGACTGTTTTGTCATCGCTGACACTAACCAATAGTTGACCATTAGGACTGATGGCAATAGCATTCACATCAGCTTTATGTCCTTCCAGAGTGCGTATTTTTTGGCTTGTGTTCAGATTCCAAATGATAATTTTTCTGTCTGCACTAGCACTAATCAGCTTATGTGCATCTGCTGTAAAGGCAACGGACAAAACTGCGCTGGAATGCCCATTGAGAGTGCGGATTTCCTGTCCTGTAGTTAAGTTCCAGATTTTGATAGTTCCGTCATAACTACCACTAGCAATTGTCTGACCATCTGGACTAATGGCAACCGAATTAACCCAGTTTGAATGCCCCTTTAGGGTACGAATTTCCTTTCCTGTATTTAGATTCCAGATTTTTATATTATTATCATTACCTCCACTAACCAAAGTTTGAGCATCTGGACTAATGGCGATAGAATAAACGATGCCTTTATGCCCATGCAATGTACGGATTTTTCTTCTACTCTTCCAGTTCCAAAGTTTAATAGTCTTGTCATCACTACCACTGGCAAGAATATTTCCTGAAGGCTGGAAAGCAAGGGAATTAACATCACCAAAATGTCCAGTTAGAGTTGAAGTACCACTCAAACTTTTCCAAGTTTCATATCCTCCTAACCCCACAAGCAAGACGACAAACCCAACTAACAGTTGATATTTTAAATTTATTTTTGGCTGCTTAACAATGTTTGGGAAAAGTGATGCTTTCAGCCTGATGGTTGATGGTGGCAGCGTTTCAGATAGAATTTGTGATATTGGCTTTGGTTGTGCTTCCTGACGCAAGTCTTGTAAGACTTCATCTACCGATTGGTAGCGAGACTCAATATCTTTTTGCAACAGCTTGTCTAGTACTTGCTCCAATTTTGCAGATAAGGGAGACTTCAGGTGTTGTCGCCAGTCTTTCACCCAGCTATAGCCTTGTTCCATGTATAAGTGAGATGGAGGAATACCTGTTAATAAATAAAAGCAAGTTACGCCCAAGCTGAATAAGTCACTAGCTGGATATGCACAGCCATACTTCATTTGTTCCATTGGTGCATAGCCATAGGAACCAATGCTTGTACCTGTGTGTTCTACAGAAGTAGTTGTTAACTGCTTGGCAACACCGAAATCAATCAGTACTAAATTCCCCTTATTTCCTCCATCCTGGAGGTGTTGGGAAAAGCGACGAATAATATTTTCTGGCTTAATGTCGCGATGAATTACTTGATGCTGGTGGATAAAGTTTAGTACGGGTAATAGTTCACTTAACAGTTCCCAAATCTTTTGTTCGCTGAAAATTCCCTGCTGTATTAACTCCTGTCGTAAGGTTTGCCCCTGTATGAATTGCTGCACTAGATACAGGTAGTTATCGTGTCTAAAGTAAGCATACAAAGTCGGAATTTGCGGATGTTCTCCTAGCTGTTGCAGACGCCGCGCTTCTTCTTGGAACAGTTCGGTTGCTTTGTTTAGAGCACTTGTTCCTTTGACTTGTGGAGCAAGTTGCTTGACAACACAATGCTCTTTTAGCTTATCTTCATCCTCTGCCAAAAAAGTTCTGCCAAATCCCCCACCCCCCAGTGGTTGGATGATACGATAGCGGTTTCGCAGCAGGGCTATGAGTTTTGTGCCGCAACTTTGACAGAAGTCTATCCGATCGGGATTTAAGGGGTTCTCACAACTGGGATTAAGGCAGTAGATCATAGTTAGGTATCTATCAGCCGTTGTAATTTCATGATAAATACTTCTTGATCAATTCCTTTATTTTTCGGATCGCCAATTTGTTAAGTTTTGCTTTCAGATGGTACTGTTACCAAACGAAACAGGTTACTGCCACATTTTTCTAAGTCTTAAACAGTCAAGGATATAGAATCTCTCACTCTCAATACTTCTCGGATAAGCAGACTTGATTCTCCTTTATGGTTTGGGATGCATGTTAAAGGTGAAGGGGTAAAGGATGAATATCCGTCCCTTTCCCTTTTCCCTTTCCCCTTTAACCGAGAAGTATTGCTCTCACTCTGACTTGTTCTATTTTCTATGATGGAGAGCGATCGCCAGATCAAATTCCCCACTACTCCCTCAGATCGTGAATTGGTAAAAACAAATGCGATTAATTTTATACAGCAAGCCAGGATGTCATTTATGTGAAGGCTTGCAGGAAAAGTTAGAACAAATTGTAGATACGGGAAATTTCGCGTCTCTACAGCTAGAAATTCGGGATATTACCACCCGTGATGACTGGTTCGCCGCTTATCAGTATGAGGTTCCCGTCTTGTTTGTAGTCAACCCCAGAGTAGATGAGGGGCAAGATACGAACCCCACAAATGCTACAGAAGAGAGTATGCAACTTATACCCCGTCCTTCTCCCCGTGCAACGGTACAGCAGTTAGAAAAAATACTCCGGAAGTATCAATAGCTCTTTGTAGAAAAAGAAAAATAGTGCAGAATAAAGCCCAAGCTAGGAACCCGAGAAAGGGAAAAGGTTAAAGGGGAAAGGTCTTCCCTTGCCCTTTGCCCTTTACCCTTTACCCTAACCAACGGTATTTCCCTAGTCCCTTTTTTGACGAGGTTCACAACATGAAACTGCGGGAGTTAATAGCTACTGTAGAGGGGATTTTGCAATTACCTGAACATCCAGCGTTGGATAGGGAAGTGAAAGGGTTGACGACCAATTCCCATGCTACTAGTCCGGGTGATTTGTTTATAGGTATGCCTGGAACGCGAGTGGATGGCGGGGACTTTTGGCAAAGCGCGATCGCATCTGGTGCTGTAGCGGCAATTGTATCTCCTAGTGCAGCACACAAGCACCCTCCTACACCAGAGGCTTGTGTCATCACTGCTACGGATATGACTAAAGCCTGTGCCCAAATAGCTGCTGCTTTCTACGACTATCCAGGGCAAAAACTCAAACTTGTGGGTGTGACTGGCACTAACGGTAAAACCACAACTACTCACTTGGTTGAGTATTTCTTGATTAAAGCCAATAAACTCACAGCTTTAATGGGGACTCTCTACACTCGTTGGCCGGGATTCACGCAAACCGCCGTTCACACGACACCGTTTGCAGTGGAACTACAACACCAACTAGCAGAAGCTATGGCTGCCGGTAATGAATATGGCGTCATGGAAGTTAGTTCCCATGCTTTGGCACAGGGACGGGTAATGGGTTGCCAGTTTGAGGTAGGGGTGTTTAGCAACCTCACCCAAGACCATCTCGACTTTCACCGCGATATGGAAGATTACTTTGCGGCAAAAGCACTGTTGTTTAGTCCTGATTATCTCAAAGGACGAGCAATAATTAACGCCGATGACTCCTACGGCAAGCGATTGATTGCCTCTTTAGATGCAGAGCGGGTTTGGAGTTATAGTGTTAGCGATGCTACTGCTGATTTGTGGATGAGCGATCTAATTTACGAGCCTAATGGCGTCAGCGGTATGTTGCATACACCAAAAGGTAATATAACTTTTCGCTCGCCGCTAGTCGGTCAATACAACTTGGAAAATTTACTGTCAGCGGTAGGAGCAGTTTTACACTTAGGTCTTGATTTAGAAATGGTGCCAAATGTTATACCTGACTTTCCGGGTGTTCCCGGACGGATGGAAAGGGTGCAGGTAAGTTCTGAACAAGATATCAGCGTGATTGTGGATTATGCCCACACGCCCGATAGTTTGGAGAATTTGCTCAAAGCCGCGCGTCCGTTTATTCCCGGTAAGATGATTTGCGTGTTTGGTTGTGGGGGAGACAGGGATCGAACAAAGCGTCCAAAAATGGGTGAAATCGCTGCTGAATTAGCTGATGTAGCAGTAGTTACATCCGATAATCCCCGCACTGAAGACCCGGAACAAATTTTGCAGGATATACTAACAGGAATACCACAGACAGTTCAACCAACAGTAATATGCGATCGCGCTACCGCCATTCGTACCGCGATATTACAAGCACAACCCGGAGATGGGGTTTTGCTAGCTGGTAAAGGTCACGAAGACTACCAAATTCTCGGAACCGAAAAAATTCACTTTGATGATAGAGAACATGCACGCGACGCTTTAGCAGAGAGGATGAAGAAGGTTGATGGTTAATGGTTAGTAGTTAGTAGTTAGTGGTCAAAAAGTAAAAACTAACCACTAACTACTAATTATTTCCAATTTATTTTGTAAAAAATGAACACTTAAGGGTGAAAATCTAAGGCAGTATTATTTATCTTTGATATTTCTTGGTTTTTTATTTGCTTTACTCATGAATGCTTCTCCGGGCCCGGATCTGTCAATTTATCAGTTGGCTTTGGAAGTGCAAATGCCTTCTCAAGTCTTATCCTTAACACCTGCTACTCTGCTTTCACTGCTAAAGTCGCAAATTGATTTACTCATTGAACAGCAGATTGCTGCTACTTTATGGGTAAAGCTACCGCCAGGAAAAATTTGGCATTCAGAAATTCAGCGTTATCGTCAGCAATTTGGTGAACATGGAGTTATCTATACTTGCCAAGTTGCAGAGAAAGGGAGAGGGGGAGTAGGGGGAGTAGAGGGAGTGGAGGGAGAAAATACTTCCTCATCTCAAAAATGCTTGGAATTCTTGTCAAATAGTCAGATTCGCCGGGAATATTTTTTCATAGTGTTGTCACCACGGTTTTGCAGTTTAATCGTGGTTTATCGGCAACTCAAAAGCCCTAAAACTTTGCTGACTATAACCACGGTTGACGGAAAAGTCATTCAGCAAGTTTTAGATGGTATGAAAAAAATAATAATAACAGAATTATCTGCGATCGCCGCACCTGCTGATTTGATTTGTCCCTCAGTAGAGATGTTGCATGCAACGTCTCTACTGAGTCAGTTGTTAGCAAAACAACTCCAACGACAGGATGAGATTAATCGTCAAATTATTACTAAACGGATCGCCAAGGTAGAACAGCAAAAACAAACACTACACAACAGTTTGCAACTCAAAGATGAGTTCTTGAACAATGTCTGTCAGGAACTGCGTACACCCCTAACGCACATGAAGACAGCTTTGAGTCTGTTGAATTCCCCTAGTTTAAAAAACCCTCAGCGACAACGTTATTTGGAGATGCTGAAACGAGAGTGCGATCGCCAAAATTCTCTCATTCACGGCGTGTTGGAATTAGTACAAATTGAGCACAATTTAGAGGAAACGAACTTAGAGTCAGTACGCTTAGCAGATATCGTGCCTGGAGTAGTCAGTACCTACCAGCCCTTAGCACAAGAAAAAGGCATCATGTTAGCTTACACTGTACCTACTGAACTCCCTGCGGTTTGGTGTGTAACTGGAGGACTAAGACAGCTTGTTATCCATCTACTTTCTAATAGTATTAAATATACCCCCAACGGTGGTCAAGTATGGGTGCGGGGACGTCTTCAAGGCGATTATGTCTTACTAGAATTGCGTGATACTGGTATTGGTATTGCTGAAAGCGAAATTCCCAAAATTTTCGATCGCTTTTATCGTGTACGTCCACTACCAACAGAAGATCCAGGTGGTGCAGGTTTGGGTTTAACAATTGTACAGCAACTCTTACGAAACTGCGGTGGCTCTATTTCTGTAAAAAGCAAGCTGTCAGAAGGTTCCACCTTTACAGTGCAGTTAGCAATTGCCAGCGACAAACCCCATGAAAATTAAAGTCTATAATTTTGAATTTTGAATTTTGAATTTTGGATTTTCCTTGGCTTCTGCTCCTTCTAAAGGCAGAAAAATAGTCAAAACCTCCCCATAGCGAGGACGTTCACGCACAATTAATTTTCCACCAATTGCCTGAAATAGATGCTTGGTTGCAGCAAGATTCAGGCTAATTGTACCCGTTTCTGGTTGGAACATCAGCAATTGACCAAGAGCTTTGCGAATTGGCGGCGTACAGATTGATTTTGCCGCTGCACCATTGTCTCCTTCTTGAGGGAGAGGTAATAATTGTAACTTTAATTGATCGCCAGCCGGAATGACCTGTACTTGAATATGGCTACCAGCAGGTAAACTACGGGTGAAATTCTCCATTAAACCAGTGAGAACTCGATCCAGCATAGTAGGATTACTCACCACGGTTGGCAACTGTTGGGGTAGAACCACATCTAATGTCAAGTTACGCCGACTTGCCGCTTCTTGCCAGCGGGGGATACTCACTTGCAAGACTTCCTCAAGGCACATCGCTGTCAAGTGAGTGTTTGTAGCTTTGTCCGTGGCAGAAGTTTCTAGTTCTGCTGCTCTAAACAGCAACTCCATCCGATCGATCTGCTCGGTACACTCGCGATCGATAATTTTTAAGTGCTTAATTACCTTAGCAGACAAATCACGCTGTTTTAGCAACAGTCGGGTAATAGTGCGAATGGTTGTTAGGGGAGTGCGGACTTCATGGGCAAAAGCTTGCAGCATTTCTACATCAGGTATTGGCGATGAGGAATAATGAGAATTAACCTCAGCGTTTTGCTTGCGCTCACCAGTTCCTTCAACAGCTTCCCTAGTTCCTAGTCCCCAACCTCTAGTTCCTTCCTCCTCTGGTAATTCTGCTAGCAACAACTGGCTGAACTGCATCACTATGCGATAATCTGGTATCGGAGTATAATACTTGTGTACTAATTCTTCTAGTTCAGCAAACAGATCGGGATTACTCAACATTACCCGTGCGCCCAAAGCTTTCCACGCCTGCTGGACAACCTCTGGATCAAAAGAAAATAAAAATGCTTGTTGCCCGTCGTTTTCTGTTAAAACCAGTACTAGTCTAAATTTATCTGTAAAAACCAGACAAAACTGCTCTTTCGCCAATGGATCTGTTTTGAGCAATGGCAATACCGATTCATTCGCGACAGTTGTATCTGTTGCGATCGCAACATCGCGATCGGGCATCTGAAATGGCATCAGTGCCAAAGGATTAAATACTTGTGCTGTAAAAGTTATCGATCGCAAGCTTTGAGTCAGTTTGGGATGATTAAATACTGGTGCTGGTGCAGCTAAAACTAATCCTTGCGTTACATCAGTACCAACCGTTGCTAAATTATTTAATAGTAGCTGTTGTGTAGCTGCCAAGCTTATACGCCATTGCTGCTGTGCCTTAGCAGATGAACAAAAAGCTACAGTTGATTGACTCTTGGCTAACACTTCGCTCAGACTAGGCAAGATCCATTTGTACACAGGTATTCACCCCTTGATTCAATAGCGACATCCAGCGTTTTGGGCAGATTTTTACTACTTTTTTCGCTACTAATTACGAGATTATCGGTATTTGTGTTATGGCGAAAGTCGTAGAACCGAACAATGGAGGCGGAATTTCCGTTGTTAGTCAAGAGTTAGTGGTTAGTAGTTAGTGGTTATTCTCCCACTCTCCCACTCTCCCACTCCTCCCCATTCCCCACCTCTCCATCACGCTATTCTCTATTCCCTATTTCCCATATTCAAACAGAAATAACCTTTCTGTTGATAGATAAACAGTTGACACTTGAGAACGATGGAAGCGGGAGAAAAACAAGGCAAAACAGTAATGTAAGCACAAAATTACTGATTAATGGAGGATTAAAAATGGTTGTGGGAGAACGCAGACGTGCAGTTGGAGTATTTTCTAATCGTAGTGATGCCGAATATGCGCTCACCGAACTTAGAGATGCTGGCTTTAACATGAATCAAATATCTGTAATTGCCAAAGCGGTATATTAAATATTAGTCATTACCAGCCTCAGCGAAAGTATAAGTATTCAAGTAGACACGATATTAACCCTGATTTTGCGGAAATTTCCGTACTTGATACTCAGATGACTCTACTATCTCGCCAGTAAATCCTAGTTCTTGGGCAAACCGTTGCTCTATGGCGTTCAATTCGGATTGTCCAATTGCTTTCCATTGTTCCCGCGTTGCCCAACGAATGATTAGGATGACCTCTGCTGGCTCGTTGGGGTTAATCCAAACTTCTTTACCGAGAAAACCAGGATAACTGGCAAGCGCTGCTGTCCAAATTTCGGCGTCCTTCTGGATGTATTTTTCTCGTTGTGTAGGTGGTATTTTTACCCTAAGCAGTTCGACAATCACACCTTTTATCCCTATGTTACGTTTGTCAGAATAGAGCTGTAGTCTAGAGTAATTATCCTTCCAGCAATGGTGTATTGCCTAGATGCACTAAGGGTCATTTGATTATAAACAAGGACAAGGCGGTATGGACAGCAACAACTGGATGAGGCAGTTATTGATGATCGGTATTGGTACAACGTCCATGATGGCAGAAAAACTCAAGGAAGTGAGCGACCAACTAGTTAAGGATGGTAAGCTCGATCCTGAGCAGGCTAAAGCAGTCATGGATGACATGTTAAACCAGTTAAAGTCCGAGCAAGGCAGCTGGGAAACTAACATGCAACGGCAAATGCGGAATATGATGCAAGATTTAGGAGTTGCACGTCAGTCAGAGGTGGACGAACTGCGGGGTAGAATTGATCGTTTAGAGCGACAGGTAAGAGACTTAGAAAATAAGCTCTGGCGCTGAGTAAAGGAAATGAGTTTAAGAATAGTTCCTAAACTAAGCCAATAATTTCCAGGTAGTCCGGTGCAAGCTTTTGTTTAGACAGTGCGATCGCCTTCCCTTCACATCGAGCCACTAGATAATCGGTAAACTCGTGGAGTTTGTCCTGTCCAGCGTTTGAAGGCGCGGTGAAAGGCACTGGGTTCAGAGAACCCCAACAAAAAAGCGACATCGTGAATTGGAGTATCCAGGTTTTGCAAATGTCGCAGGGCAAGTTCTTTACGAGTTTCATCCAAAAGTTGCTGGTATGACGTACCCTCGGCTTGTAACTCTCGCTGTAACTGGCGAGAGTCCTTATAAATCACAGAGGAGATGCAAAAAAAACTAGGTCAAAACAGTCTAGGAATTGGTTTAAATCTTACAGAGAATGGAAAGCCAAAAGCTAGTCCAAGAGTTATAGTCCAAGAGTTATATTATGGACAACAGCGATCGCCGTCTCTGCGATGATATCAATCCCAAAAAGTAAATAGTTGGCAAAAGTGCGATCGCATTAAACAGAAGTTAGTATTTAGTTATTAACCAATACGGTTCAGTTCTAGTTGATACTCTGGTTCAGATTGCCCAGCTGTGAGGGACTGAGCGATCGCTCCTCAAGTACTGGAACAATCAAAATCACAGAGGTGCTCAATGAACGGCTTGCAATTAGTTAGAACTACTGCCGAAAATAGAACAGGATTAGCCGTAGTGCGATCGCGCTGCCAGTGCAAGTGCTCCTAATTAAATAATTATTCAATAATTACTGAGGTAACTGAGGTAATAGAGACATTCTGATTTACACTAAAGTTTTGTCCTACAGGTCATTCTATTTACAGACAACCTAGACTAGGGAGGGCTGATTTTGAAAGCGATTTTACTCAGCGTGGGTTTCATGCTAGTTTGTGTTGTGGTTTTGGTGTTGGCACAAATTGGCGGTGGGAAGCAAGAGTCTGCCATTGCTGCCCAAGTAACCGAAATGACACCAGCACCTACTACTGTAATTGAAAACAATACTCTAATGGCGAGCAATCCTTTATCTGATGCAAATGTCGTCACTACACCTTCTGGACTGAAGTATATTGAGTTAGAAGAGGGGACTGGTGCGACTCCTAAAACAGGACAAACTGTTAAAGTTCACTACACCGGTACCTTAGAAGATGGAACTAAGTTTGATAGTTCCCGCGATCGCAACCAACCTTTCAAGTTTAAAATCGGTACTGGACAAGTCATCAAAGGTTGGGATGAAGGACTTAGTACTATGAAAGTAGGCGGTCGCCGTCAGTTAATCATCCCCGCAGAGTTAGGTTACGGTGCTCGTGGTGCTGGTGGCGTCATTCCCCCCAACGCTACCCTAGTTTTTGATGTGGAGTTGTTGGACGTTAATTAGTGGTTAGTGGTTAGTGGTTAGTGGTTAGTGGTTAGTGGTTAGTGGTTAGTGGTTAGTGGTTGGTGGTTAGTGGTTAGTGGTTGGTGG